>WALD01000087.1 GCA_015523055.1 Candidatus Altarchaeota archaeon | reverse complement strand
GTTGATAAAGGCATTCGACAGGATTTACGAGGTTAAGGAGAGCAGGTCATTTCTCAGGAGGAAGATATTCTCAATGCTTCTCCTTATTGTCGCTGTTTTTCTCTTTATATCCTCAACAATACTTATTTTTATTGGGGATGCGATTCTTAAATGGATGGGCAGAAATGCCTTACTGTCGGAGATGCTTCAGGTGGTTGGAACGTTCGTCCTTGTAACCATGAACATACTGCTTCTAAACAGGTTCGTGCCAAACACAAATCTGCCCCTGCACAGGCTTTTGCCGGGTGCGGCATTTTTTTCCTTTATATGGATTCTCGCAACCTATGTCTTCAGACTATATGTAATGAGTTTTGGGAGGTATAGTGTAATCTACGGCTCTATAGGAGGAATAATTGTCCTCCTCACATGGGTTTACATCACAGCGATTCTCCTTTTACTCGGCGCTCTTATAAATTCCATTAGTATTAATTCAAAAGGTAAATAATTTATACCCCCCTCTTTTTTAAACTCTGCAGAGAATATCCTAATAATGGAAATACCTTCTCATAAAATCATCTATAAGAAAAAACTGAAGAAGAAGCCCAATCTCAGGGACTATGATGATGCAGTAAAAAATTTCAGGTGGAAGGATATAAAAAAGGAGATTGAGTTTTTCAAGGGGGGAAGGCTTAATCTTGCTCATAACGCGATCGACAGGCATGCAGATGGATGGAGAAAGAATAAGGTAGCGCTCTACTGGGAGGGAGCTGACGGAGAGGAGGAGAAATACACGTTTCAGGATATTAAGAATCTATCCAATAAATTCGCCAATGTTCTGAAGAAGATGGGTGTCAGGAAAGGCGACAGAGTATTCATATTCCTGCCGAGAATTCCAGAGTTATATATCTGTTTCCTTGGCATTGTGAAGACGGGAGCCATTGCAGGGACAATGTTTTCCGCGTTTGGTCCGCAGGGAATCAAGGACAGGATGGAGAACTCTGGGGCAAGATTCCTTATAACCAATTCCGAGTTAAAGCACAGGGTTTATCAGATTGAGAAAGAATTACCCGGACTTGAGAAGATTATTCTGATTGGTGACAAGAATTTCCATTATAACGAGGTATGTTATGAGAAGGAAATGGACAGGGCGAGCAGGGATTTCAGGGTGAAGAGAATGAATCCTGAAGACCATGCCTTCATGCTCTATACATCAGGCACGACGGGAAAACCAAAAGGTGTGATGCATGCTCATTATTCGATAATTCAGGAGCATATAACTGCAAAGTGGGTTCTTGACCTCCACGATGATGATGTCTACTGGTGTACTGCCGATCCGGGCTGGGTCACAGGGGTCGCCTATGAAATCCTTGGCTCGTGGTCTTGTGGTGTTTCTCAGGTGATTTATGAGGGAAGATTTGATCCGGAGAGATGGTACTCATTAATCGAGAAATATGAGGTTAGTATATGGTACACCGCTCCAACTGCCATAAGGATGTTGATGAAGGCCGGTGACAGACTCCCGAAAAAATATGATCTCTCAACCCTCAGGCATCTCTGCTCGGTCGGAGAACCCCTGAATCCGGAGCCGATAAGGTGGAGTCTTAAGGTGCTTGGACTCCCCTTCCACGACAACTGGTGGCAGACCGAAGGTGGTGGAATTCTCATAGCGAATTATCCCTGTATGCCGATAAAGCCTGGCTCCATGGGCAAACCTTTTCCGGGGATAGAGGCTGCCATAATTGATAAGGATGGAAAGAAACTTCCACCCGGAACCGAGGGAGATCTTGCATTGAAGTCGGGATGGCCCTCCATGATGCGGGAGATATGGAAAAATCCTAAAAAGTACCATTCATATTTTAGGAAGGGGTGGTATGTCTCCGGGGACAGGGCATTTATGGATAAAGACGGTTATTTCTGGTTTATCGGGAGAGCGGATGATGTCATTAAAACATCGGGGGAGAGAGTAGGTCCCTTTGAGGTTGAATCCGCTCTTGTGGAACACCCTGCAATAGTGGAAGCAGCAGTGATAGGGAAGCCCGACCCCATGAGAGGGGAGATAATAAAGGCATTCGTTGTTTTGAGGGAAAGGCATAGACCTACAGATAAGCTGATGAAGGATATCCAGAGATTCGTCAAGACCCGGCTGGCAGGGCATGCATATCCAAGAGAAATAGAGTTCAGGAAGTCGCTGCCGAAGACCCGTTCGGGAAAGATAATGAGAAGGCTTCTTAAGGCTCAGGAGTTGGGACTGCCCCTTGGGGATACCTCAACACTGGAGGAATACTGACGGTATCTATTCTAAAGTATTTATTCTAAAGGCACCAGCTCCTCCGCCGTTAATCCCAGTTTGAATCTTGAGCCCTGCTTTGTGCCTCTTATCATCAGGATTTTCTCAACCCTGGGCCCTACAATCCAGCGGTGCGTATCCCAGCCGGGGGCTATCTTCCCATCAAGGCCGCAGTCTTTTGAGATTCTCTGGATAAGGACGTGGGGGCTGAGATTCTCCAGAAAATCTGCTGCGAGGGCGGCATACTCCAGACTGCTGAGGGGCCTGTAGGTCCCGTCTCTGTATTCCTTTTGCAATTGGGTCCCCTCCATAACAAGGCATGGATAGAGCTTTATGGCATCAATCCCGATAGCTGAGACAACTCTTGCGGTTTCGATGACCTCGGATGGGGTTTCATAGGGAAGGCCAAGAATGATGAAGAACAGAACGTAGATTCCTCTCTTGTGTGCCTCTCTAACTACTCTGATGCTTTCTGCAAAACCGTGTTGCCTGTTAGCCCTCTCATCCGTGTGAAAGTGGACGGACTGCTGACCGAGCTCCAGCCAGATCTCTTTTCCCTCCTTTATGTATCCCTGCAGCAGATCCAGAACCTCGTCAGGGAGGCAGTCGGGTCTCGTTCCTATGGAGAGGCCGATGACATCCCTGTGATTAAGAGCGGTATCAAATATCTTCTTCAGCTTATCCACTGATAGATAGGTGTTGGTTCCAAAGGCGACATAGACAAGGGCCTTTTCCCCCGCTCCCTGCGCTTTGTAGTATCTAATCTGATCCCTGACCTGCTCCTCAAGATCCTCAGTAAGGACCCTCCGAAAGCTTTCATAGGTAAACTGCCTCGCGAAGTTAGGGCAGAATATACACCCTGATCTGCTGAGGCGGCCGTCCCAATTGGGGCAGGTAAAACTGGCATTGAAGGGAATCTTGAATATCTTGTAGCCATGAACCTTCCGTTCGTAGAGACCATAGGGGGCATAGATCTTCCCCTCCCTGTATAACTCGTCTATGAAACCCTTTTTGGTTATGATGGGAATTTCGTCAGATTTCATTCTGAATTCTCCGTCTCTGGATACCCTATCCTTTCTATAATCTTTTGGTCTATGCGGCCAATGTGGTAATGATTACCTTCAAAGGATATACGCAATTCTGCCGGAGCAAAGATGCTGGGATCTATTCTATAGAAATCGCCTCCCGCTTCGTTGAAGATTTCCTCAAAGCTCCGGCCATAAAACTTTGAGGCTCTGGAGACCATCTTTTCCGTCAGCTCAGGGTCCCAGTCCTTGACCTCAATCCTGACCGAACTGCCATAGATTATTGCGTCATTTGAGGTGAACATAACCCTATCATCCAGTTTTGGTAAGGGGGCAGTTCCTTCGGCAGATATTATTTGGTCCGTGTTATAGCCAAGATTGTCAAGCCTGAATAGAGCCATTTCAACGACACGGGCCATGATATTGATGAAACCCACCTTAGAATTCTCCCTGAATGCTGCAATTATTAGTTTTTTTGCCCCGGTACTCTTAAGGATATAATTGCATGTTTTTTCATCAGGAAGGACAGGCGTTTCGATTACAATGGCAGCCTTATCGGATTTCTCCCGATACCCAATTTTATCGATAATCCCAGGGGGCTTTCTTGCCAGAATTCTCGCCGGACCGGAGCCCATCCTGTTTTTATCTCCTATTAAAATTGCCCAGTCCGCGAGCTGGCAGCCAAGGCATGCGATAGATGGTTTCTCGGGGATACTGACATGGATTCTGTTATCCTCTATCCTGACCTCTCCCAGAGAGCCCATGGTAACCTCTGCAATCTTTATTCCGACATCCATGCCAGGATCCCTGTTAATGCCGAGATCCAATATCTTTGAATCCCCATACTCGGTCACGTCTGCAACGCTCTCAAGCCCCTTGAGAATCTTGTAGCATTCTTGATTAAGATTCATCTTTTGTTAGTGTGTATGCTCTTTGTCAGTAGTATAGTATATCACTTGACTGCTAAAAATCAAGGAAAATATCGCGGACTAAAAGAATCCTTCCTTATTTATATACCTCAGATGCACTATGAATAGTAAACCACTCCCTTCGTGAAAATATTTTGAATATGAAATCGAAATAGTCATGGATATTAAAAATGTCAATATAACCCCCGAGGATTCACGATTTCTTTGCTCCGTCATTTGTACCAATAGGTGACTCATTCACCCCTATAGAGCGTTATTACTCTGTGTGTTTGTAATGGCCCAATCAGGTACCGCAGAAAAAATCCAGAAACTGAAGGAAGAGAGGAATGCAACTATCCTCGCTCATAACTACCAGTCAGGCGATGTGCAGGATATCGCGGACTATATAGGGGATTCTCTGGAACTCAGTAGAATTGCTGAAAAGATTGAGGCTGATATTGTTGTTTTCTGTGGGGTGCGTTTTATGGCTGAAACCGCCTCAATCCTCTCCCCGGGGAAGAAGGTTTTGCTGCCCGACATGGGTGCCGGTTGCCCCATGGCTGACAGAATCACCGCAGGGGGGTTAAGGAAATTGAAAGCAGAACATCCCGATGCAGGGGTTGTGGGCTATGTCAATACCACTGCAGATGTGAAGGCGGAGACAGACATCTCCTGTACATCCAGCAATGCAATAAATGTTGTAAATTCCATGGAAAGAAAAAAGATCATCTTCGTCCCTGACAGGTATCTGGCAGACTATGTTTCAAAGAACTCCAGGAAGACGATTATCCCCTGGAATGGCTTCTGTCCAACGCATGTGAGGATAAGTCAGGAGGATATTCGGAGGCAGAAGGAATTACATCCAGATGCAAAGGTTATGGTACACCCCGAGTGCATTCCGGGGGTTGTGGGGATTGCAGATGAGGTTCTCTCAACCGGTGGGATGTGCAGGTATGCACGAGAGTCAGATACCCGGGAATTCATTGTAGGGACAGAGATCGGAATTCTCCACCGGCTCAGGAAGGAAAATCCAGGGAAGAAATTCTATCCTGCTTCAGAGCAGGCTATATGCCCGGATATGAAAAAGATAACCCCTGAAAAGATCCTCTGGTCTCTCAAGAATATGGAATACGAGGTAAAGGTTCCTGAGGAAATCAGAATCAGGGCAAAGAAGTCCGTTGATCAGATGCTCAAAGTTGTATGATAATGAAAAAAAAGATGGACAGCTCACCAGAGGACCATCTCTCTTCAGGGAGGGGAGAAGTCAGAAGGATATATCTTGACCATGCCTCAACGACTCCTGTTGACCCGGTCGTTGAGGAGGCAATGAAACCCTTTCTCTCTAAAAGCTTTGGTAATGCCTCCTCTCTGCATTCCTTTGGGAGGGAGGCGAAACAGGTGCTGGAGAAAAGCAGAGAGAACATAGCCCGGAAGCTGGGGGCAATCCCGGAAGAGATTATCTTCACCTCCGGAGGGACGGAATCCAATAACCTTGCGCTGAAGGGAATAGCGTTCGCGAACAGGGAGAAAGGAAAGCACATTATAATCTCAAGGATTGAGCATTCCTGTATTCTAAATTCCTGCAGGTGGCTGGAAAAGGAGGGCTTTGAGGTGGAACACCTGAATGTGGACCGGGAGGGATTTATTGACCTGAAAGAGCTGGAGAATTCCATCAGGAAGGATACAATTCTCGTTTCAATAATTCATGGTAATAATGAGATAGGGACCATTCAGAATCTAGACGGGATAGGAAAAATCTGCTCCGATAGGGGCGTCTATTTTCATACTGATGCCTGCCAGAGTTTCACAAAGGTTCCGCTGAATGTTAAGAAGCAGAACCTTGACCTTGTTACTATAAATTCTCATAAGATTTACGGCCCTAAAGGGGTCGGGGCATTATTTATCAGAAAGGGCACCAGAATAGAGCCATGGCAGCACGGCGGAGGGCATGAATTCAATCTCAGGAGCGGGACGGAGAATATCCCGGGAATAGTCGGATTTGCAAAAGCCAGTGAGATTACAGGGGAAAGGGAGATTCAACAGATGATGAAACTAAGAAACAGACTGGTTGATGGAATCCTTGATGAAATTCCGGATTCATGGCTTAATGGCCCCCGGGAAAATCGGTTATGCAATAATGCTAACATCTCATTCAACCGCATTGATGGAAATTCATTGCTCCATGAGCTGGATAGGAAAGGAATCTCTGTTTCCACTGCATCGGCCTGCTCCTCCCATAGCAGGGAGCCGAGCCACGTTCTCAGGGCTATCGGGCTAACACCGGAGGAGGCAAATGGAAGCATCAGGATTACTGTTGGAAAGGAGAATACGACCGATGAGATAGATTTTTCGATAGAATCTATAAAGGAACTGGTTGAGAAACTCAGAAACAATCGGGAAGAATAAGACCATCACTATTTATATTTATCTGCATTTATATTTATCTGCACTAATAAAATTTTATAATACCCTTTTGCTATGCTCCATTCTATATATAAATCTCTAAAGTCATTTTATTTATACATTCATAGAT
>WALD01000086.1 GCA_015523055.1 Candidatus Altarchaeota archaeon | reverse complement strand
TTTTAGTCCTGTTTGGTTTGCTTCCATCTCGGCTTTGGCGAGATAGCTTGTTTGAGAGGCAAAGAAATTTTAGCCGAGAAGGTCAGGGTAATCTTAATACGACAAAAACCAGGGGGTGTTTATGACCTATGATTTCTGATTGCAAGAAATGTCATTTTTGATTTAAGCAGGTGAATAAGAACCCTTACCATACAATCTGACATTTAATTTCGGCGAATTCAGATGCAGAATTCACACGATAGAAGGCGTATGGAAGAATCCAGCCTTGACCCTAAATAATACCGAATCCAATAACTTAAATGCTACAAAAAGGAAAAATGCCAACCGTAGAATTCGATTTTCAGGATTTAAACCGGCTCATCGGGAGGGAATTCAAACCTCACGAACTGAGGGACAGAATCTCGATGCTCGGAACCGATCTGGAGGCTATTGACTCCAAATCCATCATTGTGGAGGTCTTCCCGGATAGACCTGACCTTCTCTCGGTGGAGGGATTCTCAAGAGCCATCAAAGGAATTCTCGGAATCGCCACCGGAATCAAGGAATATAGTGTAATGGAATCAGGCATGAAGCTATTGGTTGATTCGTCAGTAAAAAACCTAAGGCCATTCATCGCATCGGGGATAATAAGGGGGGTTTCAATCACCCGGGAGAATCTAATCTCCCTGATGGACATTCAGGAGAAACTGCACATAACCCATGGAAGGAACAGAAAGAAGGTGGCTATAGGGGTCCACGATCTGGGCAGGGTAGAGCCGCCCTTTATTTACAGGGCAGTAAGACCCAACGAACTTAAATTCATCCCACTGGACATGCATGAGGAACTAACCCCTGGTGAGATTCTTAAGAGGCATCCGAAGGGAAAGGAATACGCATGGCTCATCCAGGACCTTGGCAGATACCCAATAATCATGGATAAAAACAATAATGTTCTTTCTTTTCCCCCCGTCATCAATAGTGAGCTTACCAGGGTTTCTGATAATACAACAGATGTCTTTATAGAGGTCACCGGCATGGAGCAGAGGGCCGTCAATCAGGCATTAAACATCCTCGTAACATCCATTGCTGACAGGGGTGGAGTGATTCAATCCGTTGAAATTCTGCCACGATGAAAATAAAAAGGGTAGATACCCGGGCCTTCGCAGTTTCTGAAAAGAGAGAGAGGAGGCTGGAATCGAAACTAAAGGGTGGTGTAATTCCTCGAAGGGTCGATATAAAAAAGGCATACAGACCAATAGCAAAGCTTAATGTCTTCAGGCAGATTGAGGTACATAAGGGTATCCTGTCAGAGGAAACAGTGTATGAGGGCAAGGAAAATAATCTCTTTGTTGACCTCGTGGACGCTTCCCTTTATTATTTCCAGAAACCGAAGAGGATATTGAGACACGATATCCTGAGAAGGCTACTTGATATATCTCCCGGGGCGGTAAGACTCTATGGGGAACTGCTTGAGAAAGACTATATATTCAGGGACGAGGCAGAGAGGTCCCAGCTATCGGAGATAATAAACCATGGTCTTGTGAAGATTTACAGGCCGACAGTAAAACTTATCCTTGCGACTCTTGTTGACGAAATAGGGCCATCATCCAGGCATCACACGCTTGTGAAGGATAGGATTAAGGTAACCTACCAGCCGCCAGGATTCGAAAACCCGACCTACAACCTATCGTCATATCTTGATGAAGCGGATATACTCGTGGACTCCTATAAAAAGGATGCAATATCCTATTCGATAGAAACACTCAGCGAGCTGATAGCGAACATTTTCGGGGCAAAGGTCAGGCTTAAGAGTCTTTTCTTCATACCCTACATCAAGGGGACATACACAGCAGGAGGGAAAAAGAGGGTAACCCCCGAGATACACTTCCCGGTATGTTTTCTTGGTGAGGGGTGCGTAAAAAAGATGTCTGGATCCAGAATTAAGCCGATAGCTCTGAGTACTTCAATAGACCAGAAGGGGAGCATCCCGGTCGAGGAATTAACAATAGACTTTTCAGATGTTGTGGACCTTGAGAAGGTAAAGGAGGAGATAAAGGACTCGATAATCTACCCCCTTACAAAGCCAAAATTGGCTAAAGAATTCGGCAAAAGAGGGGGCGGGGCAATTCTCCTGTATGGTCCTCCGGGATGCGGAAAGACATATATAACCAGAGCAACCGTTGGAGAGTGCGGTGTAAACTTTTTTAATGTAAATATCAGCGAAATAATAGGAAAAGGGGTAAAAGAGGAGGCGGAGAGCCTCCACAAAGTCTTCGTAGAGGCAGAGAAGAATACCCCATCCATACTCTTCTTCGACGAATTAGATGCCATTGGTGGTAGGAGAACTGGAGCAACACAGTATGAGGAGAAGATGGAGATAGATCAGTTTCTGATGGAAATGGACGGTGTGGAAACACTGCACGAAAACGTCCTGATAATAGCTGCAACAAACGCTCCATGGAATATAGATCCAGCACTCAGGAGGTCGGTAAGATTCACTAAGCACATATTTGTCCCTCCACCAAATCTTGAAACAAGGGAGGCTCTATTCAAGAAGTATACGAAGAAGAGAAAGACATCTGGAGGTATAGACTTCAGAAAGCTCGCAGGGATGACAGAGGGTTATGCATCCTCGGACATAAAGGCAATCTGTGATGTGGCAACCAACATTCCATGGCAGGAGGCGATCAAGGGCGGAGAAAAGAGAGGGGCGGCCATGAATGACTTTTTAACCGCGATCAAAAACCAGAAATCCTCCCTCAGACCCTGGTTTAAACTTGCCCAGAGGGAAATAAAAAAGAGCGGTGAAATGAGTGTCTTTGATGAGTTTTCGAACTATATCCTCAAATACGGTGGTGGGGTGGATGAGATAAAAAAACCCCTGATAAACTTCTCAGATGTCGGCAATATGGAGGACATAAAGGAGGAGATAAGAAAAAATATAATCTATCCACTGAAGGAACCAGAACTTGCAAGGGAATTCAAAAAGAAGGTTGGTGGGGCAATTCTTCTGTATGGTCCTCCGGGCTGCGGAAAGACATATATCGCAAGAGCAACAGCCGGGGAGTGTGAGGCAACCTTCTTTAATGTGAAGTTAACCGATGTTCTCTCAAAAGAGGTCGGCGAGTCAGAGAAAAATATTCAGGATATATTCGAAAGGGCTGCCAAGAACGTTCCAGCAATTATCTTCTTTGATGAGATCGACGCGATTGGAGGTAGAAGGGAATCAGCCACAATGTCCGAAAAGAGGCTGGTGAACTCTTTTCTCACGGAAATGGATGGGTTCAAGAAGAAAGAGAGTCTGATGATTATCGGGGCGACAAATGCCCCCTGGGAGATTGATCCCGCTTTGAGAAGGGCAGGGAGATTCACCCAGCAGCTGTACATCCCGAGGCCAGACCTGAATGCAAGGATGGACATATTCAGGATACATACAAGAAACGAGCCGATAACGGATGATATAGACTTCAGAAAGCTCGCAGAGATGACAGATGGTTATGCATCCTCAGACATAAAGGCAATCTGTGAGATGGCAGCAGAAATTCCATGGGGGGAGGCAATGAGGAACAAGGAAAGAAGGGAGGTATGTATGGAGGATTTTATGAAAGCGATAGATAGACATATCTCCTCCCTGAAACCATGGTATTCCTCGGCAGAGAGGGAGATTCAGAAGAGCGGCGAGAGGGAGATATACACCGATTTAGTTGATGATATTGAGCAATTTAAATCTACAACACCAACCCCCTCAGACATAAAGAAGACGCTTCAGGAAGAAAAAAGGAGGCTTGGCATGAAGACATACAGCGAGAGGGATGAGACAGAGAAACTTCGCCGGGAGAAGAAAAGGTTTGAGGAGATGATTATGATAACAAAGAATAAATTCAAGCGTGGCGAAATAGATCAGAAGGTGCTTGATGACCTGGTTGAGGGGTATGAGCGAAAACTGATTGAGATTGAGGTAAAGATGAGGGGATGAACGGCTGATTTTATCAAAGCAGGTTGAGAATTCCTCAAAATTCACGGGTTGAATTTTGGAATCAGAGCCCCAGTACCTTCTTGTAGGGGGGAACGGTTCAACGGACCCGGCGGGATTTGAACCCGCGATCTCCGGATTAGAAGTCCGGTGCCCTATCCAGACT
>WALD01000085.1 GCA_015523055.1 Candidatus Altarchaeota archaeon | reverse complement strand
CAATTAACACTGAATTCCATGAAGCTGGAGGATGCAATAAGGACAGCAGAGCTTGTAAAGGGTGATGTGGACTGGTTGGGTGTCAGCAATACTCTTCTGAAGGGGGAGGGTTTACCCGCCGTCATGGGTCTGAAGAAGAGATTTCCCGAAAAGAAGGTCCTTGTAGACATGAAGGTTGTCGGTTCCGGACAGGAGATAGAGGCGGCATCAAAGTCAGGGGCTGACACTGTTATCTTCACAGATGATAAGAAGGACTGGGTTCTCGCAGAGCTTGTTAAGGTCGCCAGAGTTAACGGGATTGAGACAATGGCTGAAGAGGAGGATATTAATTCTCTCGAAGACAGGTATAAATTTCTGGAGGATATTGGCGTTGATTATCTGCTCATCAACCTATCGGGGGCTGAAGAGATCCAGAGGATAAGGGGTATCCCGGAGAGGATTAGAATTCCCGTGGCTATTGGCATTGGAGTCAATGAGGGGGTTGTAGGTGATGCGGTGAATTCTGGTGCAGGGATAATTGTCATTGAAAAGAGGATGGATGACGGGGGGGATATTAGCAGGATTACAAAGAAGATGAAAGATGTGATTAACCTAATCTATCAGAAAAAGACGCCAGTTACATATCAGGAAAAGGTTTCAGGCATCGGCAGTATTAATCTTGATGGGATCTCTGCAGACCTGGAGAGAATAAAGAATACTCTAGTAATGCTTCAGGAGGATAAAGCCTCAGAGGAAAAAAAGAGGGAAGATGTTGAGAAGGAACTTGAGAAAATAAAAAGAAAGAGTAGCATGGAAAGGGACTGGATAGAAAAGGAACGCAAAAGGCTTGACGATAGAACGAAGGAGCTGGATGAACAGAGAGCAGACATAATGAAGGAGTGGGGTAAACTAAGAGATGCCGAGAAAAGATGGGAGAAGGAACAGGAGAGAAGAGAAAGCGAATACAAAAAGAGGCAGGAAACCATCTGGGAGGAGTGGGAAGATGAGCAGAGGAGGAGGTGGAGGGAGTGGAGGGTAAGGAGAGAGAGAGAAAGAGAAGAGATAGACGATGAAATGAAGAAGGTTGCAGATGCGATGAAGGAGATTGAGGAGCTTAGCGTTGTCCTGAAAAAAGAAAGGGAGGAAATAAAGGAGGAGTGGGAGAGGATTGAGAAGGAAACAAGAAGGATTGAGAGAAACAGAAAGGAGATAGAGGATATAAAAGCCAGCGTCATGAAGGACAAGATATCCATAAACCATCGGGTGGAAGGAATGAGCAATGCCCTTGTAACGTTCCCCAAACTTATATCAAGAATTAGTAAAATATACAAAGAAAGAGAGAGAGAGCTTAGAGCAATAGAAAAGGAACGGAATGAGCTAATCAGAGAGCGGTCAAAGATTGAGAAAGAATGGAAGGGGGTTCAGGAGGAGGAGAAGGTTGAAAGGGAGATGGGTGTGGTGGGGAAGAAAGAGGAGGGAGTGTACAGAGACATGCCAGATGGCTGGGGAGAAATTGAAAGGATAAAAAGGGGGTTCAGGAAGGCTGAGATTCTGGATAAGAAAGAGAAGGAAATGTCAGGAATGGTTAAGGGCTTGAGTAAGATAGAAAAGGATCTCTTGAGGCTTAAGAGAGAGCATGAAGGGAGAGGGTTGAGATGATATCAACGCACTATATAAACTATATAGCCAGTAATAAATATCCTGAATTTTAATGTTAAGCATGGTGCTTCAATCAGTACGGATGTGCAGAATAGATGGTATTGTGCTTGAGGATCATAAGAGCAGGGTAATCAAAGAATTACATAGGAAAGGAGTATCTGAAATTGAATTTCTTGAGGATGAATATCTGAACGAAAGGGGGCTAGAGAGAGACAGGCCAGTGGTTGAGGTTATGGAGATATCTGATCTTCTTTTGAAGGTAGGAAGAATCATTGAGATATTACAGAGATTTGATAAATCCAGCGTTTCTTTTCTGGAGGACATGCTCGGTGTGGAGGGTATCAAGAAGATGAAGGTAGCTGACCTCGATTATGATGACTTAGTGAAGCAGTCCAAGGACATAATTAGAGCTATTGAGGATGATGTAACCAGATATGATAGATTAATACCTGAATTGGAATCCAGAGAGGTTGAACTTGTGGATAGGATAGAAACATATGAACGATTCAGGGGCCTTGATCTAAATCTTGACCTTCTGGGTGAGTCAAGATACCTATATGTCGCAATGGGTCTGATTCGAGCAAACAGGATTGGACTACTCAGGGACGGCCTCTCGAAGAGGTTTGGGGAGGAATACATTCTACTTGAAGGCGAGGGAGAAAAGGGCAGCATCCCTCTTGTTGTTTGTGTCCCAAAAGAAAAAACAGGTGAATTAACTACTTTCATGAGGGAATTGAATTTTGACCAGGTATCTGTTAAAGGAGGTGGCAGGGTGTCTGGATTACTAAAGAATCTAAAAAATGAGTTACATGCAGTAAAAAAGGAGAAGGATGAAGCAATTGAGAGGCTCAGGGGAATCTATCAGGAATTCTACCAGAGAATTCTGGTTATTGAGGAGCTTCTGCAGCTTGAAAAGAGGAGAAATGAGATATTTACTATGTGTGGAAGAACAAGGAAAACGGTTATTATGCGCCTCTGGATGCCCGACAGGGACTGTGAAGCAGTTGCAGACACCATAAAAAAAGAAACGGAAGAGGTTTGCATCCTGAATATTGAGAGGAATCCAGATGATGCCCCAATTCTTCTCGAAAATCCAAAACCCTTGAATTCGTTTGAGATGCTGACCCGGCTCTTTTCTTTACCCAGATACAAGGAAATTGACCCTACCCTTGTTCTGGTGCCTACCTTCTGCCTTTTCTTTGGGATAATGTTGACCGATGCCGTTTATGGCGTAATACTAATCCTTGTTTCCCTCTGGATCAGGAGGAAATACGGACAACTGTCCAAGACGGCTCTGGACCTTTCCACCATATTCACAGGGGGCGGTATAGGTGCAGTTATCCTTGGAGTATTAACAGGGAGTTATCTGGGGGACTTCCTGGGGAAATACATACTTGGAAGGTCATCCCAGGACATAGCGTTGTGGATTGATCCAATGAACGATGGAAATGCCATGACCTTCCTCATAGCCGTGTGCATCCTGGGGTTCATCCATCTTTATGCAGGGCATATCCTGGGTGCATACGATCGGCTCAGGAATGGGAGGGTAAAGGAGGCCCTCCAGGAGAACATATCCTGGTACATATTATTCTTCGGTTTTTTAATGGCTATAGCAACCTACTTCAACCTTTTCCCATTACCCGAATTCATAGGGTGGATAGGAATTCTATTCGTTCTGGTGGCCTTTGCCCTTTTATACAGTTGCTATGGTTTTCTTTTCTTCACCAACATAATCGGCGTCGTCGGGAATACACTCTCATACGCCAGACTTCTGGCTATGGCGTTAACAACGGCAGGGATTGCAATGAGTTTCAACTTTCTGGCTTCAATGGCGATGGATATTCCACTGATAGGGGTGTTTGTAGCAGGTCTGGTATTTATTTCTGGACACATAATTAATATTCTCATAAATTCACTGGGGGCGTTTGTCCACACCCTGAGATTGCATTATGTGGAACACTTTGGAACCTATTATGTAGGAGGTGGAAGACCATTTCATCCATTTAAGGAGGAGAGGAGATATTCATACTAATATAAAAACTAAATAGAGGTGATAACACGACATTATTTGAAATATTAGGGGAGGTTATCAATGGGGATGTGCTTGGAGCAATAGGGGCTGCGATTGCGATTGGAGTAGCGGGTTATGGTTCGGTAAAGGGCCTGGAGATATCAGGGCATGCAGCCGCCGGGGTTACTGGAGAGGATGAAGGAAACTTCTCGTCTGCATTGATCCTGGAGGCTCTGCCTCAGACACAGGTAGTTTATGGGTTCATTATTGCCGTTCTGATAGTTCTGGGTATAATGGGCGGAGAGATGACCCTACAGAAAGGACTTGTGTCCTTGATAGCAGCTATCGTTGTTGGTATCATGGGGCTTTCAGGGATACTTCAGGGCAGGGTAGCTGCCTCAGCAGTTGGAGCGGCAGCAAAAAACCCTGCAATAAAGGGCAAGGTCCTGATATTTGTAGTAATGCCTGAGATAGCTGCATTATTTGGTTTCGTGATATCTATACTGCTGCTAATTTCCGGTCACGTATTTTAAGGTTGAATGAGTGAATCTCTCCGAAATTGCCTGGTTTGGACTCTCCGGGTTTAGATTTCCCGGGATTTATTAGAGGCAGATTTCGGTCTGCAAATCCCTGATTTCAACCTTTGAATTAGGGCAGGTTAGAATTCCAATCAGGCCGGAATTCGGCAGAGGACAATCATGAATCAATTTTCTGAGGTTTGCAAAAATGCCACCAGGTAAGGAAGGAGACTATGCGTATGCCTATGGTGTCGTCTGCGGTAAATACTCCAGACTCTTTGATCATAGGGTTATGGAGAATTTTATCGAGGCCAGAGGCATTCCAGAGATAATTGCTTCATTGGAGGCAACGGAATATGAAAAGGACATTCGTGATGACCTGGCAGGAAAAGCCACCACTGGACCTCTGGAGTTCGCCCTGAAGAAGCACTTCATGAGAGTATATGATGAGCTCGTGGCAGCAATACCAGAGGGGGACAGGGGGTTACTTGATGCAATAATACCTGAGGAGCTGAATGTCAGGAACCTGAAGATAATTCTGAGAGCAATACACTCTAATATGCCGCATGAGAGGTTAATGCGGATGGTTGAGGTATCCAGAAAGGATGATGCTGAATTCATTCGGACGCTTTCTGAATGCAAGAGCATTGAGGAATTCATATCCGGGCTTGGAGACACACCATACCATGATGCCCTGTCTGATAGATTGGAGGCATATAAGAAATTCAGGAATCTTCTACCACTTGAGACTGCTCTTGACAAGGTCCTGATAGAGAAATGGAGGAGTTATGTGGCTGGGAAAGGGGAGATTGAAAATTTTGTGGGTGCCAGGATTGATATTATAAACATCAAGAAGGTCATAAAATGCAGGATATATAATATACCTCACCAAGACCACGTATTTGATGGTGGTTTGCATCTAAGTAAAACGACCCTGAATCATATGGCAAGTGCAGATATAGATCAGATGGGTGATGTCATAGGACACACAATATATGGTAAAGCTGTAAAAGAATCAATTGAGGAATACAAAAAAACCGGCTCATTGATGCATCTTGAGGTTGGTCTCGAGAAGATAATTATGGGTATCCCTGAAAACGCTTCCAGGTTTAAGCCACTGAGCATCAACTCAATAATAAACTTCCTTAACCTGAAGGAAAAAGAGATAAAGAATCTGATAACAGTGATTATATGCAAGGGATATAACATACCACCAAGAGAGATAAAGGAGTTAATGGTATAGACTGTTCAAATAATGTGAACATCAGGTTGATGCCTTTCTCTTTTTCTTCTTCACCATCTTAAGCCTGAAAAACGCCTCACGCTCCATCTCCTCCAGTCGCATCTCTATATAGCGTTCAGTGTTCCTCAACCGGGGTATCATCAGGTATTCCAATGCATTAACGCGTCTTCTTGTTTTTTTTATCTCCTCACCGAGCCTTCTTATTGTCTCCTCTGCCTCCACAACCCTGCCAATATCCTCAACCACCCTGTCAAAATAGGTGGCAGCTTCCTGAAGTTTTGATGATGTAAAGGTAATGCTGTATCCTCTCTCCAAAGGATTATTCCCTATTTCTCTCTTTCGAGTCAGTTCTATCTGGGGTGTTTTGATACCCATGATGCTCCGATGGCCTATGCTTTCCTCCCACATATCGGGTGTTGCAGATGCTATGCTCTCCACCTGAGCCGAATCCATCAGTGCTTCTGCCTTTATGAGGCTGGAGTATCCCTTCTCCATGACGCGGAATAGTTCCTCTCTTGATCCCCTGGCCTTCTTTAATTCCTCAAAGAATTCGTTCATTAGAGAATCTCTTTTCTCCTTAAGAAGCCTGTGACCCTTTTCAGCCAGAGTATTCCTGTCTTTTATCTCAAGAAGCTCCATCCGCGTGGGATGGATCCCCTCTATTATTTCAGCCATATTATCTGATTGGAGGGAGCTGGATCAGCTCATGTTGAATTTGATAAGTAGTATCGCAAAGCGATACTACATAGTTCGTCAACCTTATTAAGGTTGGGTGTGGATCCCCTCTATTATTTCAGCCATTATTCCTTCTTTTTTCTGTATTTCTCGATGTACTCAGGATCTATCCTCTTCAATTCCCTTTCGGGAAGGATTGAAAGCAGTTCCCATCCGATTGAGAGAGTATCCTCAATGGTTCTATCCTCATCCATTCCCTGGTTTATGAACTCATCCTCAAATCTCTCAGCGAATTCAAGGAATTTTTTATCCCTTTCGGTCAGAGCCTCTTCACCAACGACTGCGACCAGATCTCTAAGGTCCCTGCCCTCTGCGTAGGCTGCATAGAGCTGGTTTGAAACACTTGAGTGATCCTCCCTCGTCCTGCCCTCCCCTATGCCCTGATTCATAAGCCTTGAAAGGCAGGGAAGAACATCTATTGGCGGGTAAATGCCCTTCCTATGCAATTGCCTTGTAACAACTATCTGTCCCTCAGTGATATAACCAGTAAGGTCCGGGATAGGGTGGGTTATATCATCACCAGGCATCGACAAAATCGGAATCTGGGTTATTGTCCCTTTCTTGCCGATAATCCTGCCAGCTCTCTCATAACTCATAGCCAGATCTGTATAAAGATAACCGGGGTACCCCCTCCTCCCGGGGACTTCTTCCCTTGCGGCAGATATCTCCCTCAATGCCTCACAGTAATTGGTCATGTCAGTAAGTATAACAAGAACGTGCATATCCTTGTCAAATGCAAGGTATTCGGCCGTTGTGAGTGCTATTCTGGGGGTAATAATTCTCTCAACGGTAGGATCATCAGCTAGATTTATAAAGGAAACAATCCTTTCCATCGCCCCGGTCCTCTCAAAGTCCTTTCTGAAGAACATCGCCTCTCCAGCAGTGATTCCCATCGCTGCAAATACAACAGCGAACTCCTCCTTCTCACCGCGAACCTTTGCCTGTCTTGCAATCTGTGCTGCAAGTTCATTGTGCGATAAACCGGCCCCCGAGAAGATAGGCAGTTTCTGACCCCTCACAAGGGTATTCATTCCATCAATGGCGGAAATTCCGGTCTGGATGAATTCCCTTGGGAATTCCCTTGCTGTAGGATTCATAGGCTCTCCGTTGATGTCCCTCCTGTCTTCAGGGAGAATCTCGCCCTTTCCATCCCTTGGTCTGCCGGCCCCGTCAAAGATTCTACCTAACATGTCAACCGAAACGGGAATCTTCATAGTCTCCCCTAGAAACCTGGCTGTTGTATTCTTTGTATCAAGGTCGCTTGTGCCCTCAAACACCTGCACAACTGCCTTATCAGTCATTGCATCCAGCACCTGGCCAGTTCTTATTTCACCCCTCCCGGTTCTTATCTCAACTACCTCACCGTATGCAATCTCGCTGACCCTGTCAACTATCACCAGCGGTCCTGCGACCTCTATAATGCTTTTATACTCCTTAACCGCCATCTTTATTGCTCACCAGCTGTTTATCAATATTTGTTAGAATTTTCTCGGACTCCTCTGTGAATTTATCATTATCTATGTATTTCATCTTGGCTATCTCATCAACAATGGAAAGGGCCACTATCTCCTCTGGCTCCATTCCACCCTCAAGTGCAACAATCGCCCGGTCATAGAAGTGCAGTATTACCTTAAGCATCCTGTACTGCTTGTCCAATGGACAGAAGGTATCAACGTCATGGAACGCGTTTTGCTGGAGGAAATCCTCTCTCAGCATCCTGCTGACATCCAGGATAATTCTCTCCCTGTCTGGTAAGGCGTCAGGACCAACCAATTGGACAATCTCCTTCAGCTCGGATTCCTTCTGCAGGAGGGTCATTGCCCTGTTCTTCAGAGACATCCACTCCTTGCTTACGTTCTCGGAGAACCATTCTTTTAGATTCTCGGAATATAATGAATATGAGGTCAACCAGTTTATTGAGGGAAAGTGTCTTCTATCTGCAAGTTTTGCATCCAGAGCCCAGAATACCTGGGTAACCCTAAGTGTATTCTGGGTTACCGGCTCGGAGAAGTCTCCTCCCGGAGGAGATACCGCACCTATTGCAGTGGTGGAGCCAATCCTTCCATCACTCCCAAGACAGACGACTCTACCGGTTCTTTCATAGAACTGTGCAAGCCTTGAAGCAAGATACGCAGGGTAACCCTCCTCCCCCGGCATCTCCTCAAGTCTGCCCGATATCTCTCTCATTGCCTCGGCCCACCGTGATGTGGAATCCGCCATCAGTGCAGTATGATACCCCATATCCCTATAATATTCAGCAAGAGTTATCCCTGTATAGACTGAAGCCTCTCTTGCAGCCACTGGCATATTGGAGGTATTGGCTATTAAGCATGTCCTCTCCATCAGAGGCAGCTTACTCTTTGGGTCCTTAAGGTGGGGGAACTCTTCCAGGACCTCAGTCATCTCGTTTCCTCTTTCCCCACAACCAACATAGATGATAATCTCAGCGTCAACCCATTTGGCTAACTGGTGTTGTGAAACCGTTTTTCCTGTTCCAAAACCACCCGGAATTGCCGCAGTGCCCCCCTTTGCTATCGGGAAGAACATATCGAATACCCTCTGTCCTGAAACGAGAGGAACAGAGCTATCGAGCTTCTCGGCTATTGGCCTCGGTTTTCTTACTGGCCAGTAGTGCATCATCTGCAACCTGTGCTCTTTTGAATCGTCCTTCAGGATGCACACAGTATCGTCTAAGGTGAATGTACCGTCATCAATATTTTCTACCGTGCCCTTGAGGCCGTAGGGCACCATTACCTTGTGTGTAATTATCTTCGTTTCCTGAACCTCACCTATTATGTCCCCCGACACCAGGGAGTCGCCCTCCTTTACCACAGGCTTGAATTTCCACTTCTTTGAGTGGTCTATTGAAGGGACAGATATTCCTCGGGCTATATATTCTCCAGATTTTGTCTGGATAAGATCAAGGGGTCTCTGAATTCCATCGTATATGGACCTGAGAATTCCTGGACCCAGTTCAACAGAGAGGGTTCTTCCAGTACCCTCGACGGGTTCACCCGGCTTTAATCCACTTGTTTCCTCATAAACCTGTATAGAGGCAATATCCTTCTCGAGCCGAATTATCTCACCAATCAGGGCTTCATCACCTACCTTCACAACCTCATGCATCCTGTACCCGCGCATGCCGTCCGCCTCTACCAGAGGCCCTGCAACTCTTACAATCTTTGCCATTATAATTAATCAGGATTTGATGTCAAACCCCACAACCTCCCGTACTATCCTGTTTACGGAATCCTCGCCACCGCTTTCTCTGTCCGGAATCTCAACTATCATCTTCCCGGACCTTCTGAGTTTTTTTATATCCTCTTTTACCGGTTTTGCAAGTCCCTGGCTTATAACAACTATGTCCTCGGTTTCAGTGGTTCTGTTAAGAAGGTTGGATACCTCTTTCCCGGTAGCAATACTGACACTTTTTAAACCAGCGATTCCCATCCCGATAGCTGTTAATCTGTCAGTTATAAAATGCATTTCAATCAAAGAGAAAAGATATTACCTATTTGTAACCAGTAATAAAAAGTTAGCTATATAGGGCTATATAACCAACCGGATAACCAATCATTAGTAGGTATTCGCGGCGTTTACTTCTTTCCCGTCTCTACCGCAGACTATGCAAGTGCCCCTATCATTGTTTACGGAAAGGATGTCCACATATCTCTCAATCTTCTCCGCACACTCGTCGTTACCACACCAGCCAAGGGAGAGAATTCCCCTGCCTGAATTCTTTGACAATTCTTCCATGGATCCAATCTTGAAGAATCTCTGGTCAAATCTCTTCTGTGCGGTTTTCCTTAGATTTTCTGTTATTTCATCGAATATTTTTGGTATTTCAGAAACCCTGTCGAATTTGAGTTGTGACCTCTTTCCTGTATCTCTTCGGACAACTGTCAGTTCATTTCTCTCCATGTCTCTTGGACCTACTTCAATCCTCAGAGGGACACCTTTCATCTCCCAGTAGTAAAACTTATTGCCCGGTCTTTCATCACGGGAGTCAATGTGGTTCCTTATCCCTGCCTCATTCAGCTTCTTTCCGACATCCTCAGCATACCTCTGAATTCTTTCCTTATCCGTACCCTTGAAGAACAGGGGGACTATTATACATTGTATCGGCGATATCTCCGGCGGGAGAACAAGTCCCTTCTCATCACCGTGAATTGAAACTAACGCAGCGAGAAGCCTGCCGAAACTGGGGCCGTATGATGTCTGGTGTACATACTTATGCTCCCCTTTCTCATCCTCATAGGTTATTTCAAATGCCCTGGAGAAATTCTGCCCGAGATTATGGATCGTTGCTATCTGGAGTGTCTTGTCATTGGGCATTATTGTATCAAATGCAAAGGTGTCGGTAGCTCCAGGGAACCTATCCCATTCAGGTCTTCTGCTTACAATAAAGGGGATACAGAGGATATCTCTTATCAATTTACCATATATCTCCTTAATTTCCTCAATATTCCTCATCGCATCCTCATCATCAATATGGGCAGAGTGGCCCTCATTCCAGAGAAATTCCCTCCCCCGGATTAAGGGTCTGGTATGTTTTGTTTCGTACCTATAGACTGCACAGCTCTGATGAATCTTTAAGGGCAGATCCTGATGCGATCGAATCCATAGCCTGAAGGTTTCATAGATGGCTGTTTCGGAGGTGGGCCTCAAAGCAAGCCTTCTCTCAAGCTCATTTGCCCCGGCATGTGTAACCCAGAAGACCTGCTCCTCGAAACCGGCAATGTGTTTGGTTTCCTTTCCAAGGATGTCGTCAGGAATCAAAACAGGAAAAAGAACTGGCTCATGGCCTGCCTCCTCAAGAAGTTTCTCCAGGTGACGCTGCATCTGCCTTATAATGAATAGTCCCCATCCCTTGTAAACAACCATGCCCTTAACGGGATACCGGGAATCTATAAGTCCTGCATCCTCCAGAATCTTCAGATACCATCCGGAGAATTTATCCTTATCTTTCACCTCTTCCATCATTTATCTATTAGAGGAAGGCTTTTTAATTGCTGTCAGTGCCTTATCTCTGGAAGAACGTGCTTCATGAATTCAATAACCACGATGAGGAGTATTGGTCCGAGGAATATCCCCTGGATTCCAAATACAAGAGGGCCAAAGATGAAGGCAAGCATTATCATCCCCTTATGAACATCTCTGCCGGTTATATAAGGTCTAAGGACAATATCGGGGGTAAAATCAACCAGTATATTAACCACTATGAAAAACAGCAGGAGAAACCAGAAACCACTGACAAGGGTTCCGGTAAGGTATCCCTGCAGTCCCAGGTAGCCAAGCAGGGGAACCCAGATGAATTTTATCCCTATCCCCGGGATTAATGTAGCCATTCCTGAAAGAATTCCCATCAACACCTCATAAGGAATTCTCATCCCGGGAGGTGCTATCTGGTTCAGTAGGCCATATACCACTATTCCATCAATAGCAGTAACTATTGCAGTTATTATGCTCCCAAAAAAAACCATGTGCAGGGATTCATCGGTTGCGTTCAGGAATTTATTGGCAAGGGGATCATCCCCCCCAAAGGTAACTTCAACTACCCATTTTCTCAGTTGTGAACCGTCCTTCAGGAGATAAAACGCTGTGGTGAACATGATGAAAAGCTTTAGTATTACCCCCACCACCATCGTTATCGGCATGAAGAAACCACTACTCATATTTGAGTTTGCCATAAGAATATCAATTATCTCACGTGGCTCAAGATTTCTCGCCAGATAGCCATACTTGTAGATTATCTCATTTAAATATTCTATGGATATGTCCGCACTGTTAAGAAGGTTTGAGAATTCTATAGATGCAATGCTTATTGTATAAAGAAGAACAAGGAGGATGGGGAGAATTATGATAAATAATGCAATAAATGCACTGATTGTGTTGTGGTGGAATTTTTTATGGAGCCTGCTGTAAACGGGCCTTGCAACATAATAGGTAAATATACCGTAGATTATTGCGTCAAGAAATGGAAGACACATATATATCAAAAGGGAAACGGAAACAATGCCAATGAAGTGCCAGTATCTGACATTAAGCTTCTTGTCTATTGTCATCAGTATCTATTTTTCCTTATAGATTAAATAATGCCCTTCTTGAAGAGTCCGTTCCTTGGGGTCACAGAAACCCAATCCCGTCGGGCAGCTTTCCAATCCTTCTTCTGAATTGCTTCGGCCAATTCTCAGGCTCAATGCCCTTCTGTGCTATAAAGACAGCTAACCATCTCTCAAGACCTATACCTGTGCAACCGCTCCGCAACTCGCCCTTCTGCCCCTTGACCGAAAATCCCTTTGGGTACTTATCGCCATTGTTTGAAGCATTCTGGAATTCCAGCCACTCTGAATCCTCTCTTGAGCCACGATAGGGCAGATATGCCTCAAAATCTATCGTGCCGACCTCCTTATCCTTAGCTGTTCCTATCAGCCCCTCCTGCGCCATGAACCATGGAGTGACCCATGCCATCCTCCATTCAAACTCAAGAATGTCATTGAATATCTTCCTGTACCTTTCCACTATATCGCGGTGAATTCTCTTGACTTCCTCAGGATAGCCGGCCCATATCACCTCAATGCGATGGAATTCATCCACCCTTTCAATGCCATGAATTCCCCCGGATTCATACCTCATTGATGTCCCTGAGCGATCGAAGACCTTTATAGGTAATGAATCATCGCTGACTGTTCTGCCCTGTAGATATGGCCAGAATGGCGGACACTGGGCATAGCAGACCCCACCGATCGGTTCCTTGATTTTCTCCTTTATCAACCTGGTTTGAACATTTCCTGTTATTTTATATCTGTCGATGACCTCCTCCCAGAACTCCGGATCTCGTGTATCGGGTGGACAGATATAGTATATCTCAGGATAAAGGTTCTTTGCGTGCCCTGACCTCTGCCATACATCCCATGTGACAGCCTTGGGGATTATTATCTCATTAAACCCCAAAGGATTCAGTAATTCGTCAACGACGAGCTGTTCCATAGCCCTCATTATCGCGGTTGCCTGCGGTCCAAAAATCCACTGCCCTCTTCCTCTATGCTTGAGCCAATCCCTACCTTCCATAACCTTTGAAGGATCCTTATTCCACCTATGTTCTATTGGTCTGGACTGCCAGATAAGTTCCCAGTGTTCCCCCTTGCCTTCATAGTGCTGCTGTTCAACCTTTTCCCGGACGAGGTTAACAATCCTATCGACATAATTCTTCTGGAGGAACTCCTCGTCCATATCCTCAAGAACGAGATTACACTCCTCTCCCTCAATCCTGATGGATTTCACAAACGGCACCCTGATCTTTCTCTTTGGCTCGTGGTCCAGTTTGAATCGGATAGAGTACCTCTTACCTCTGACCTCCCTTATTCCCAGCTTGTGCTTCCTGCCAAGTTCCTGCGAGAGGTAGTTCTTTATCCTGAAAACCGCATCGTGGGGTCTGACATATCTCCCGGAGGTAAGGGTCAGCACTATTCTGTCGCCGGATAACTCCCATTCCTCTATCTCAGCGCCCTGCCCCTCGGGGGCCCCCTTCTTTAGAAGTGTCTTTGAATTCTCGATGAATTCCTTCAGTTTTAATCCCTCAGGTTTCCTGTTGAGAACCATCTCGGCCCGGAGTGAGAATTCCATCCTGTTAGATTATAGCAGAGAATGAATTTATAAGAGATTATCAAGAAGGAAGATATGAACATAAAAAAACCATACATGTTATCTGCCACGAAGCAGACCCTTCTTATAAGCCAGTTCAGCGTTTAGAATTGACGCTCCTGCCGCCCCCCTGATCGTGTTGTGGCTGAGACATGTGAATCTCATCACTTTGTCCATCCTCTTTCTGATTCTTCCAACAGAGATAGACATGCCCCCACCAATGTCCCTGTCAAAGAGTGGCTGTGGTCTATTCTGGTCCTCCATCACCACAATAGGCTCCTTCGGTGCAGTCGGCAGGGAAAGCCTCTGCGGTTCCCCCCTAAATTTCCTCAGTATCTCCTTCAACTGATCTACATCAAAGTCGTCTCTTGTCCTTACGAAGACTGAACAGGTATGCCCATCCCTGACCATAACCCTGTTACATGAGGCGAATATTGTGAAATTTGCTGTATTAAATTCATCACCGTTGAATTCACCAAGTATCTTAAGAGACTCTGTTTCCATTTTGTTTTCTTCACCGCTTATGAAGGGAATTACATTTCCGAGGATAGCCATTGATGGAACCCCTGCATAACCCGCCCCCGAAACGGCCTGCATCGTAGCCACATTGACCCATTCTATACCCAGATTGTCCAGAATGGGCTTCAGGGGGATAACCAGCCCTATCGTCGAGCAGTTTGGATTAGTGACAAGAAAACCGTCCCAACCCCTCTCCCTCTTCTGGATTTTGAGCAATTCCAGATGGTTGGGGTTTATCTCCGGGACTATCAAAGGCACATCCTCATGCATCCGATAGGTTGAGGTGTTCGAAAACACCGGAACTCTTTCTGCAAATTCCGCCTCGGCCCTTTCCGCTATATCTGACGGGATTGCAGAGAACACCAGATCAAGATTATCGGTAATAGCAGGATCCATGCCCTGCACCTCCATTCCGGCAATATCATCTGGCATATCCTCCACAAGATACCAGCTGGTAGCATCTTTATAATACTGCCCAGCGCTCCTCCCTGAAGCAAGAAGAGCCTCTACACTGAACCATCTGTGTTTGTCGAGAAGATTGATGAACCTCTGCCCCACCATTCCTGTTGCCCCCAGAATTCCGACCCTCAGCACCATCTTCTTAATAATTTGAAGAGATAGCTTAAAATAACCTCCCCATCCTCTTCCTGAGATAGTTTTTTAGTACCCTGCTCTTTTTTATGTGTTCCTCAATAATGACATCCCCTTTACGGATTGCCTCTATCGGATCCCCTTTGACCTTGATGACCGCTATACCAATCTCGTCGAGGCAGTGGGCATCACTGCCACATACTGCCGGGATGTTTAATCCGTCCATTATGCTCCCGGGGCTCTTCGTTGATGAGATAGTATGTCCATTGTAAATCTCTACGGCGTCAAAATCCACTTTGTAGATTATATCTCCCACCCCCTGTCTTATCCTGTCATATGGATGGGCCGCTATTGCAATCCCTCCAAGTTTGTGAATTCTTTCTACTGTTTCTATAGCAGATAAACCCTTATCTATCACCTCTTCCACTCCAAGCCCAAGGATATGCCCGTCAAGGGACGAAATCTCAATACCGGGGATTACCCGGAAATTCTCTGAGTTGAATTCCATTGCCCTGAGAGATCCCTCAACCTCATCATGGTCTGTAATAGCAATCCCATCTAACCCTATCTTTTTTGAATACTTCACAATCTCCTCAACCGAATCAGAGCCGTCAGAGTAATTGGAGTGTATGTGGATGTCAAACCGTTTCCTCATTTTATTGATAGATTTTTATTGGTAGAATAGGTAATATTATTAAAGGTTTATTAAAGGTTTACTAAACAAGAGGTGATTGAGATGACTAAACATCCGGTAAGAAGACGGGACATTTTTGATACCATGAGGAGGAGATTTGATGATGTGTTTTCCGACCCTTTTTTCAGGGACTATGGGGGATTCCCCTTCTCCATGCTGAAGGAGCCGTATGCAGATATGATAGAAACGGACAAAGAGGTAATCTTCACTGCGGAGATTCCGGGGGTTAAGAAGGAGGATATAAACATCAATGTGACAGAGGATAGAATTGATGTCAGTGTTGATGTAAAGAGTGAAAAGGAGAAGAAGGGCAAGAAGGAGTATTCCTATGAAACGAGATACCAGGGCTTTAACAGTTCCTATTCTACCCCCGCACCAATAAATACTAATTCAGTGAAAGCCAGTTACAAGAATGGTGTCCTTGAGGTCAGGGCATCAAAGATAAAGGCAGCGAAGGGCAGGAGTATATCTGTGGAATAGAATCCTATTCCACCCCATATACTCTTCCTTTTTTAATCACCTCCACATTCTCAAAGCTGTTCTTGAATATCTCTGGATGTTCGGTATGGACAGGAAAAATTCTCTCTGGATTTATCTCTTTTATCAGTTTCTCCAGATTGGTCCCCGGTGCATGCCCGGAGCAGTGAGCCTGCCAAAAGGTTAATCCAAAATAGTCCAGCCAGTTCATCATTCTCTTGAAGCTTACCTCCATCTCCTCATTAAAGGGCTCCGAGAGGGAGTGGATATAACTGCTCCCCTTCGCAGGCTTTAAATCAACGAGGTTGTTGAAATACCAGAAATTCAGGACCACTATATACTCTTCCTGCCTTTTTTTTATCTCCCTAGCAGTAACAATGTTGTCATGCTTAAGCCTTCTCTTAATAAAACTGTAGCTACTATAATCCTCATCATTATATGTCCCTGTGCCAAGCTTCGGCTTCAGCAGAACTATATCTCCGTCATCGGAATCAGGAACACCCAGTTGTTTATCAGAGGAATACCTCTCAAGGAAGCAGGCATGTTTAAAGTTTATCGCCAGCTTCCTGCCGCTCTCCTTTGCTATCCTGTAGAATGTCCTGAACCTGTCAACATCCTTAAAGTTGAAGTCTGCAATTACCAGATTCTTTGTCTTGTCGACAATTCCCCTTGCTGTTTCATACACGCCCTGCTCCGTTGCATCGTCCTCCCGGACATCTATCCTCGTGCCCTCGGTTATCATTACTGATGGCCTGGCTTCCTTCGCCTTCTCTATGAAATCTCTGGTCATCTCAGGGTTTGTTCCATGCAATCTCAGGTCCCCTGTATAGACTATTGCCCCCTCTGATGTATGGATGACAAAACCATAGGCTCCCGGCACCGAATGGTCTACATGGATCGGTTCAATCTCCAGCGAACCAACCCTTACCCTGTCGCCAGTCCTGAAAGTTCTGAATTCCCTTTCTATCGGGGGCTTCCTGCGGTCATGCTTTAATATCGGTCTCCTCCTGAAGTTTACAACCTCGTTCTCGATGTTTCTCTTACTCTGCTCATCAACGGCATCAAGGATAAGCTTTGCTGTTTCTCCGCAATGGATGGGAATTCCCTCATGGAGAAAAGAGATATAATTGGCATGGTCAGCATGTGCATGGGAAAGGAAGACGGCATCAATCTCAGGCTCCTCGGCTTTTCTTCCATAATGGGTAAGAAGGTCCTCCCTGTAAACGCCTGTTATATCGGGCAGTAAACCCATAACCAGAAAGTCCCCTATCCCGTTTGATGTCCTTGGAGTGAGGAACTCCTCAAAGAATCTTGCCCTGGTTCCAAAACCAAGACCAAAGTCCAGAAAAATTTTTGTATCTTTGTCCTCCAATAGGATTTTATTCCCGCCGATCTCGTTCACGCCACCATGGAAAGTAAGATTAACCATTTTAGTAGATGATTAGGAATTCTATTTCTCAACCCTGACCCCTTCATCACAGATATCTGTCCTGATGACGGAACCGCCGGCTTCCTCAATCTGACTGCTTGCATCGCCAAGGGCAATCATTATCCCTCCCCTTCCGGCACCAGAGAGCTTCGCCCCCACGGAATTCTCCCTTGCTGCCCATACAAGCCTGTCCAGCTCGGGGGATGAAACACCGATGGAATACAACAAACCATGATTGATGTTCATCATGCTACCCAGTCCCCTGAGGTTGCCTTTCTCAAGGAATTTCTGCCCGTAGTTGACAAGATGAACCATCGCCTCAAGGTAGCTGTCGAAGAATTTTGGGAATTCTTCCCTCATCTTCATCACATCCATGACAATCTCACCGGTATTGGATACAACACCGGTATTGCCTATTGTAATCTCTGGATAATTCCTCACCTCCAGTTTATTGAATTTGCCCCTCTGATAGCGAAGGACGCCACCAAGAGTTACGGAGAAGGGATCCACCCCTGATGATTTCCCATGAACGATATTCTCGATGTCCCATGCAAGATTTGCTATGTCCTCGTTGCTGAGTTCATGATTGAATTCCCGTGAGATTGCAAGAACCATTGCCGAGGCAGCAGACGCGGAACTTCCCAGCCCGGAGGAGATAGGAGCCTCGGATGTAACCCTGATGTCCAGACCAGAATTCTCCCCAAGTTTTGCGAAGGTCTTTTCTATGCATTCAGCAGTGAGGAGGGTACCCCAATTCTTCTTTAGTTCTGGAATATCAGAATAAGTGAATTCCAGATTCTCTATCCTTGTCGCCTCATTATTCAGGATAAATCTTTCGTCGTCTCTTTTCCTGACTGTAACATAGGTTCTGAGATTGACCGCTGCTACAAGAACAGGGTTTCCATAGACCGATGCATGTTCGCCAAGAAGGATTATCTTACCGGGGGCTGAGGTTTTTGTTGGCATTTTGTATGTATTTAGCCACACATGACTATTTGTCTTCTATTTGTCTTGAGAAGCTAAAAACCGACAGGTAGAAATAGGAATTTGTACTAAGTTAATGTATGCTCAACAAAGACGCTTACCACACGCTCCACTTCATCTTGAACCCTGAAGCAGAGCCTACAAATAATCAGGGGTGGGAAACTATTCCCACTGTTCTTGCAACAGGGGGAACAGCAGGGACTTGACCCATTCAGT
>WALD01000084.1 GCA_015523055.1 Candidatus Altarchaeota archaeon | reverse complement strand
TTTTGCGTAGCAAGATTTTGTTGCTTTAAATTTTCAAAGAAAATCTTAAAATGAAATTTGAATTTGATAGGATAGGGAGCGAGAAACTTGATGAAATTAAAGGGCTAAAGGAGCGAAGGTCATTAATATCAGCAATCAGGGAAGCCATAGCGGGGGGAAGAATTCCTATCATCGCAGAGGCAAAGAGAGCCAGTCCGTCCTCCGGGAGAATAACTGAAACCGAACCCCGGGACGCCGCAAAGCTGATGGAGAGCGGCGGAGCCTGTGCCATCTCCGTTCTTACAGATAAGAATTTTGACGGGAGGATTTACGATTTGAGAGGAGTGAAGAATTCTGTTAATATTCCTGTAATGAGAAAAGAATTTATTATTGACGAATTTCAGATTTATGAGAGCCGTGGCAATGGTGCAGATGCTATACTCCTGATTGCAGGATTGTTAAAGGAAAGGACGAAGGAATTTGTTGAAATTTCTCATTCACTTGGGATGGAAGCTCTGGTAGAGATTCACGATGAAGATGATGTGGGATTTGCCCTGGACTCCGGAGCAAGATTGATTGGGATAAATAACAGGGATTTAAAAACCCTGAAAATAGAGTTAGGCACTACAGAGAGATTGGCCCCGAAAATCCCCGGGGACAGGATCATCGTCAGCGAGAGCGGCATCCTGAACAGGGAGGACCTAGAGAGAGTCCTCAGCTCGGGGGCCCATGCAGCCCTCATAGGCACCGGAATAATGAAGGCAGAGGATATTAAAGAAAAGGTTAGGGGGTTTGCTGGAAGATGACCAGGGTAAAAATCTGCGGGATAACCAACGAGGATGATGCATTAATGGTGGCAGGGTTCGGAGCCGATGCAATCGGGATAGTGAACATAGAGGAATCAAGGAGATTTACAGATATCGGGAAGGCGGAGGATATATTCAGGGGTTTGCCTCCCTTCATCTCAAGGGTTCTGGTGGCATCGCCAGAGGATATTGACGATGTGAGGGACATGGAAGGAATTCATGCCGATTGTATACAGTTGCATGGGGAGGAGAGTCCCGAATTCATCAGGGAAATCAGGAAGAATTCAGACCTTCTGATAATCAAGCAGATTCCCGTCACCGGTGAGGAAAGCATAGAACAGGCAAGAATCTACGCTGACCTGGCAGATGCAATCCTTCTGGATACGAAAGTCGGGGGCAGCATGGGCGGAACCGGAACAACCCACGACTGGAGCATCAGCAGGAGGATAGTCGAATCTATTGACAAACCGGTAATTCTTGCAGGGGGTCTGAACCATGACAATGTAATGGAAGCGATAAAGGAGGTAAAGCCCTATGCGGTTGATGTTGCTTCGGGAGTGGAAGCAGAACCGGGGGTAAAGGACCCCGAGAAGGTCAGGAGATTCATCCAAAATGCCACCCAATGAGATAGGAAGGTTTGGAGAATACGGAGGGAGATTCGCCCCCGAGGTATTGATGCCAGCACTCGAAGAGCTGGAAAAGGGGTTCGAGAAATTCAGGAAGGATGAAAATTTTATAAAGGAATTAAATCACTATCTTAAAGAATTTGCCGGAAGGCCAACTCCATTGTATTATGCAAAGAATCTGACAGAAAAAATCGGCGGAGCAAAAATCTACCTAAAGAGAGAGGACCTTGTCCATGGAGGGGCCCATAAACTGAACAACACCCTCGGACAGGCTCTCCTCGCAAAGAGGATGGGTAAAACAAGGATTATAGCTGAAACCGGAGCAGGACAGCACGGAGTTGCAACAGCCATCGCCGCCTCTGCCATGGGCATTGAATGTGAGGTCTACATGGGTACTGAAGATATTGAAAGGCAAAAGCTGAACGTCTTCAGGATGAATCTCCTCGGAGCGAAGGTGATTCCTGTAAGCTCGGGCTCATGCACTCTCAAGGATGCAATCAATGAGGCGATGAGGGATTGGCTGGCTAATGTTGAAACTACATATTATCTTATAGGCTCTATTGTAGGCCCGCATCCATACCCGGTGATGGTCAGGGAATTCCAGAGGGTTATAGGAAGGGAAACCAGGGAGCAGATTCTGGAGAAGGAGAATTCTCTTCCGGATTCCATCGTGGCTTGTATTGGCGGAGGAAGCAACGCCATGGGGATATTCTATGAATTTCTTGAGGATAAAGTGGAACTGATTGGGGTAGAAGCCGGGGGAAAGGGAATCAAAACGGGAGAACACGGCGCTTCTCTGTCCGCTGGAACCAATGGCGTTTTGCACGGAACCTATTCCAGATTACTTCAGGACGGGTATGGGCAGATAAAAATTTCCTACTCAATTGCCGCCGGTTTGGACTATCCGGGGGTTGGACCAGAGTTGTCCCATCTGGTTAAAAAAGGCAGAATTAGGATAACCTCCGCAACGGATGATGAAACACTCAGGGCATTTAAACTCCTCTGCCAGACGGAGGGGATTATCCCGGCACTGGAGTCGGCCCACGCGATACACCATGCCGTAAGGCTTGCTGAACAGATGGAAAAGGATCAGATAATCGTTGTGAATCTGTCCGGCAGGGGGGACAAGGATGTCTTTGTCGTTGCCGAGAAACTGGGTGTGAAGCTATGACTCTCACTATTTAAATATCTGTGCATAGTATAATATACAGATAAGATGGGTTATAAAACAATCAGCATATCGGATGATGTCTATGCACGGCTTTCGGCACTAAAGAGAAGGGATGAATCATTTACCAAGCTATTCCTTCGACTTACGGAAGCAAAAAAACCGAGATTAAGTAATTTCTATGGCAAATGGAGGATGAGTGATAGGGAGGAACGCCTGATGTTTAAAGATTTGAAAAGCACTTGGGGTAAATGGAGTGAAAATTCTAGATAGCGACTTTCTTGTGACCATTCTAAGAGGGAAAGAGGATATAAAAGAGACAATAGACCGATTGAATGAGGAGAAGGTTGCTATAACCTCCATTAATGCCTTTGAACTATACATTGGGGCGTTCAAATCAAGGCATGCGGAAGAAAATGTTAAGGAGGTTAATAGTTTAATCTCCACCTATGAGGTTCTACCATTTGACAGATATGTTGCCAAGGTCGCTGGAAGAATATATGCAAATCTACAAAAACGGGGAAGAGAGATAGGGATAAGAGATGTAATGATTTCAGCGATATGTTTGGTTAATGACGCGATTCTCGTGACAAGGAATGTCTCCCATTATGGCAGGATTGAGGGTTTAGGAGTAGAAACGTGGTAGTAAGCACTGGAATGCTTTCGAATTCTGGCAGGTTTGAATTCCTCCGAAGGATGTAATTTCACTCAACAACCGATGGAATTTCTCGAATCTCAGCAGGTTAGAATTCCCCATAGAAAGGAATCTCCTCAGGCAGCCTGACGTCATAGGATATATTATTCCCCAACTCTGTGCTGATGCTGCAGAATTCTGCTGTCCTGTTGCAGAGGAGGTAACTGTCCTCAAAAAGGATGCCGTCCTTTGCGATAAGGTAAGGGGCATCACCCTCAGCAAGAATTCTTTTATCATTATATGATTCAAGACCACATCCAACATCGTTACATACTATCTTTAGATTCTCCTCTGGATAACAAAGGAATTCACAATTCTCGCAATTCTGGACGCAGATGTCATTCAGATAGTAGATAACGGAACCGGACACCGTAAAGTGGGAGCCGTCATCCTTCAGGATATGCAATAAAAACCTTTCGGGGGCAAATAATCCAAGAATAAAGTAGCCATTGTCCCAGATAGCAAAGAGCCCAAGAAGTATGTGAATTCCAATCAATAGAGAGCAGGCAGTCAGAAAATTTCTACCATCCATCCTATGATTCTATTCTCGGTGCCAGGTAATAGACAACCTTACCTTCACCAATCGCATACTCAAGCTTCAAGGGGGCATCGTTCCTCAGTTTGAGTGTAATTATACTTCCCTGGTCTGACGCCCTCAGAAGATTGTCCAGCTGGTCCAATGAAAAGACTGCCCTTGCCTTCTCCTTGACATCTATGCTCATTATACTCTCCTTCGGAATTTCTATATCAACAGAACCGGTATCTCCCTCGGCTTTGATGGTAAAACCATCATCAGCAGAAATTGATATGTGATTGCTGACCAGCTCGGAATCCTTGAATGCCTCCTTAAGAACATTGGCCCCAATCTTGACCTCAGCAGTAAATTCAACAGATGGTTCCTTTGGTGCCTGAGTTGTTGATTCTATTATCCCCAGATTGAACCTTCTTCTGGTTTCTCCAAGAAAGTTCATACTAAACCTCTTATCCAAGGAAAGCTCTATCTTATCCTCGGCCCTGGCCCTCTTTGTAATCTTCGAAAGTTCGGAAAAATCTATGTCTATGCTGATTTCTTTATCAACCTCGTATTTCTCAAATGAGGATTCCGGCATCTTAAAATCTACGAGAGCTATCTGCGACGGGTCCATGGCCCTGAGTTTCAGTCCGGTTTTGGCTATCTGAAGCGTCCCCTCATCTATCAAAGCCGCAATAGCCTCTATGGAATTTCTCCATGTCTTCGTATCTGAAATAAGTGCTTTAAACATTTTTAGTTATATGGTTTCAACTGTTAAAAGTCAAAAATAATCCGGTTTCCTACCACCCCCCTGTTCTCCCATTCCATATACCCTCCTACTGTGAATCCAGACAGGCAACCCTCTTTCCAAGATATTCCGCAGCAGTTATGACCCTCTTCTTTTTCTCCTCCGCAAGCTCATAAACCTCTTTCAGCCTTTTCCTGTATCCGGCATCCCTTGGAAGGTGATGGTCCAGCAGGATCAGTTCAGAATCCACCTGTTCAATAATATTGCAGATATTCCTGATGCATCTATCCAGATTTATGGAATTCATCAGGTATGGCAGGAGATAGGTTGGGGGGCCATCAAGAATAAGGATGTCGGGATTCTCCCTGATTATCATCTCAGCATAGTCCTCAATATAGACCCCGCACAAATCCGAGGAGTGGAGCAGCTTCCTGCCTTCATGCTCAACCATTGTCATGAAAACCCAGCCCAGTCGTGAGTATTCAATGCCATGGAATAAAGGCCCTGAGAATCTCATCCTTGTTTTTCCGAATCTAAATTCCCTGTCTTCGGGAAATCCAACCTCAAGGTTTTTGAGTTTCAATTCAGGAATCCTTCTGTTCTTATTCCAGGACTTTGCCATCCTGAAAAACCTATCTCTGCCCTTTTCAAGCAGCTCCTTTCTCCTTTTGTTGTAGTCTCCAAAGTCCCTCTCCTTTGCAAGCGGTAGCTCATCCATTGGGTCAGAGTATTGCATTTCCTTATTCTTCTCAAGAAGGGATTCAAATTCAATTTTCCCGAATTCCCTGTATATTCTTCCAAGGAATTTTTCAGCCCTCCCTCGTTGCGAATGGTTTATGAATTCATTCGGGTTCTTCACAAGCAGGAGTTTATCTTTATACAGGCGGGCATTGAAGTCCGTAAAATGGTCATAGTGGTAATGGGAAATAACGATGATGTCGGCATCTCTGCCCGCATCTAGAACAGCCCTCTCACCCTCTCTCAGCCACTGCATCTTCCTGCTCTCCGATGCAGGAAAACCGGGATGCATGACAGCTACCCCCGGGTCTATGAGAATTCTGATATCAGGAGTCTCGACTAAACTACAGGACGACTTCGCTCCGAGAGAGTCGAACCAGACTGGTTTGAAGGAAAGACCCATGATTCTAATTGATATCCAGAATATTAA
>WALD01000083.1 GCA_015523055.1 Candidatus Altarchaeota archaeon | reverse complement strand
CGATGTTTTTTCCCCATAGCCTCTTTGATAATAAAGTGAACATTCAGCGGATCAACTGAGAGGTCATACCTCAATCCCGAATCCAGAAGATTTAGCAAGTGTTTCAGTATCTGATCCACGGTTTGGTTTCCAAATCTTTTTTTAGGCATTTTTAGAATTCTATTTTTAATTCATATCCCTCGGCAATCTCCAACCTCTTTATCTTTCCTGTACCGACGATGTCCTCCTTTATCCGCTCAACCCTCGGCATCAGTTCCCTCGGCAGGAGAATTCTAACCCTTTCCAATTCACTGCCAAGAGAGAGATTGTTATCTGATTTATATCTGCGAATTCTTGTTATGATCTCTACCAGCAGGTCGCCAACCTCCTCGGCGTCCTCATCAATCAGCTCTTTATTAACTTCCGGCCACTGCGAGGATGTTGCACGCCCGTCACCAAACAGGCTCTCCCAGATCTCATCACAGATGTGGGGGGTAAAGGGGGCCAGAAGGCTGAGAACCGTTTTCAATGTAAGGTGCAGGACATATTGTGCCGCCCTTCTTGAATCATCACCATAAATGTCAGGCTTGTAGAGCCGATGTTTAACCATCTCCAGATAGTTATCAGCTAAATCGTGCCAGATAAAGCCCCTTATTTTCTCTAGAGGGATGTTAAAGATGTAGGAATCCATGTTCCTTGTGCATTCCTTTATCAGCCTCTGTAGTTTTGCCAGCAGCCAGAGATCAACATCCCTCATCTTCCCCTCCTTGCGGTCATAACCCTTCAAGGAATGCCGGTCGCTTTGCATTTCAATGAACCTGCTGACGTTCCACAGCTTCGTCAGGAACCTCTGCGAATGTTCACATTCCTCCCATGAGAAGGGATAATCATCCCCAGGGGTTCCGTTGGCTGCCCACTGCCGGATAGTGTCTGCTGAATACCTCTTCAATGGCTCCTCGGGTTCAATGACATTCCCCAGCGACTTGGACATCTTCCTGCCGTCGGGTCCTGCAACCATGCCGTTAACCAGAATGTCTTTAAAGCATCGCTTCCCGGTGAGAATCAAATCCCTGAAAATCGTATAGAACGCCCATGTTCTTATTATCTCATAACCCTGTGGTCTTAGAGACGAGGGATACGTTTTCTTAAAGAATTCCTCATTAAACCGTTTATCCGACCTTTTTGAATTCCATCCTGAGATTACCAGAGGTGTTACGGATGAATCAACCCAGCAGTCGCAGACGTCTTCCACACCCCTGGCATCTCTTCCGCAGGACGGACAAGTTCTTTTTGTCCCTCTTGGATCAATGGGTAATTCTTCACGACTGGCGGGAATTATCTCCCCACACTCACAGACCCAGAACGGAATAGGGGTTCCAAAAACTCTTTGTCTGGAGATTATCCAGTCCCAGTCCATGGATTCAGTCCAGTCTATCAGTCTTTGCAGCATATAGCCCGGATACCAGTTCATCTCCTTCGCAGCATTAATTATGTCCTGGTTGAATTTCTTAATCCGGATAAACCACTGCTTCAGGGGCAATAATTCAATGGGATTCCTGCATGAATTCCTTTCTGTATGGGACAGAACAGAATGAGTCAGATTCTCAACCTTTTTTATATGGCCGGACTCTATGAGGTCCTCTGATATTTTTTTTCGGGCATCCATCAAGCTCATCCCTGCATATTTCCCTGCCACCTCTTTCATGTTGCCCTTCTTGTCAATGACTTCTATAACCGGGAGATTATATTTCCTCTGCCATGCAATGTCCTGCTCATCGCCAAAGGTACAAAGGTAGACTGCCCCTGTCCCGAATTCCATATCCACTGCGTCGTCCTCAAGAACTGGCACCTCTCTGTTGAATAGGGGCAGCTTTGCCTTCCTGCCAACGAATTTCTTGTACCTCTCGTCCTGAGGATGGACAAACACGGCAACGCAAGCAGGCATCATCTCCGGTCTTGTTGTCGCTATAGTTAGCTTATGCCCTTCACATTCCAGATCAATATAATAGAGTTTGCCTGATATTTCGACATAACCGACCTCAGCCTTTGCCAGTGCAGTTTCACATCTCGTACACCAGAGGACGGGATGCTTCTCCCGGTAGAGCATCTTTTTATCATAGAAATCCAGAAGGGTATTCTGCACCAGAGCCTTGTAGGAATCGTCCATGGTTCTGTAGGTATATCTCCAGTCAGTGGAATAGCCGATCTCGTCAAACTGTTTCTTCATCCTTTTGATTGCAGTTTCGGTCCACTCCTGACACGCCTTCAGGAATTCGTCCCTGTCCTCCTTCTTGATTCCAATCTCTTTTTCTACTCTCAGTTCCGTTGGAAGCCCATGACAGTCAAAACCCTGTGGAAGATATACCTCAAAGCCCCTCATTCTTTTGTATCGAGCAACGAGGTCAATCCAGACATGGTTATAAATATGGCCCATATGCAGCGTTCCAGAGGTAAATGGCGGCGGCGTATCAATGGAATAAACCGCTTTGTCCGAATCCGGATTGAATCTATGAGCCCCCTCTGAATCCCATTTTTTCTGCCACTTCGGTTCTATCTTTTTTGGATTGTAACGCTTGTCCATTTTGTGAATGCATAAATAATCAGAATTATTCACCTCCCTGATAAAAAATACCCTTTTTTTTATATATGGAGACTATACTTTTAACTATCCCCTAACATATCTCTTATATCCCTCAATGGATCATTACATAAAATGTTGTCCTATAGGATGAAGAAGCTATTATTTTTATTTTTCCTGTGCCTGATGCTGCAGCCTGTTGCACTTGTATCTGCCGGTACTAACTCGGTAAATCCAAAAGTAAAGGAACCCGGTTTTCTAACCTGTAGGGCATGTAAGACCGTGCAAACATTCTCAATAGTTTTTGGTATTTATTTTGGAATTATCCTCATCATCCATCTCTGGAGGTGGATTCTGGCAAATGGAAATGCCCATAGGAGATCAGAGGTGAGGGGATACATACTCACGACCTTGAAAATCATAGTGGGTGTTTTTCTGATTGTGTATCTCATCACCTGGGTAGGGGGGCTCTTCGGATTTGTGATCCTGAGCCCACACGAAACATTACGAGGCTGTGAAGCAGTATGTCCCGGGTGAAGATAGATGGGCACTAGGCGGGATATATAAACATGGAATGAGTATAATAAATGGGTATGACAACCTGTTTATGACAGCATGCTGAGGTATGTTCGATTTGTTGGATTACTGGAAGGCAATACCTAGTGTGGGCTCTTATTGTCCAAACAAACTTGTGACCAATATGATAACTCCAGTTGATCCTGCTGGAGGCCACTGCTATTGGGATTTGATTAAGCCATGCATGTTTAGGTTTCGGCAAGAGACCTGGCAAAAAGCTCAGTAACACGTGGACAACCTACCCTGAGGAGGGGGATAACCCCGGGAAACTGGGGACAATCCCCCATAGGTGTGAGTATCTGGAATGTTTCTCACCAAAAGGGGATTATCTGTTGCCGGTGATTCTGCCTTAGGAAGGGTCTGCGGCGAATTAGGTTGATGGCGGTGTAATGGACCACCATGCCTACGATTCGTACCGGCTATGGGAGTAGGGGCCGGGAGATGGATACTTAGACAAGGATCCAGACCCTACGGGGTGCAGCAGGCGCGAAATCTTCACAATGCGCGCAAGCGTGATGAGGGAATCCCAAGTGCCCTTGCACTGCAAGGGCTTTTGTAGAGTGTAAAAAGCTCTACGAATAAGGGCTGGGCAAGACCAGTGCCAGCCTCCGCGGTAACACTGGCAGCTCAAGTGGTGGTCATTTTTATTGGGCTTAAAGCATTCGTAGCCTGTTTGGTAAGTCCCCTGTGAAATCCTGTCGCTTAACGGTAGGGCTTGCGGAGGATACTGCCAGACTAGGGGCCGGGATAGGTCAGGGGTATTCCTGGGGTAGCGGTGAAATGCGATAATCCCAGGAAGACCACCGATGGCGAAGGCACCTGACTGGAACGGGCTCGACGGTGAGGAATGAAAGCTAGGGGAGCAAACCGGATTAGATACCCGGGTAGTCCTAGCCGTAAACGATGCGGACTGAGTGTTTCTTGAACTTCATGTTCAAGAAGTGTTGAAGGGAAACCGTTAAGTCCGCCGCCTGGGGAGTACGGTCGCAAGACTGAAACTTAAAGGAATTGGCGGGGGAGCACCACAAGGGGTGGAGTCTGCGGTTTAATTGGATACAACACCGGGAAACTTACCAGGGGCGACGGCAGGATGATGGTCAAGCTGATGACTTTACCTAACAAGCCGAGAGGTAGTGCATGGCCGCCGTCAGCTCGTACCGTGAGGCGTGCGGTTAAGTCCGCTAACGAGCGAGATCCGTGCCTCTATTTGCTACCTTCCCAATCTGGGAGGGGCACTATAGAGGGACCGCTGGCGATAAGTCAGAGGAAGGTGCGGTCAACGGTAGGTCAGTATGCTCCGAATCTCCTGGGCTACACGTGGACTACAATGGCATGGACAATAGGTTGCAACTCCGAAAGGAGCGAGCTAATCCTTTAAACCATGTCTCGGTTCGGATTGAGGGTTGAAACTCACCCTCATGAAGCTGAAATCCCTAGTAATCGCTCTTGACCACAGAGCGGTGAATATGTCCCCGCTCCTTGCACACACCGCCCGTCAAATCAACCGAGTGGATTTAGAGCGAGGCTCTCTCTTTGGGGAGTGTCGAGTTTTAGATCCGCAAGGGGGGTTAAGTCGTAACAAGGTAGCCGTAGGGGAATCTGCGGCTGGATCACCTCCAAGATATAAACCCTGCACTGGATGCTAAATTTCAGTAATCCGGGACAACCCGTTGGGGCCCGTAGATCAGTCTGGTAGATCGTCCGCCTTGCAACCCTTTTCTCGCTTCGCTCGAAAAACGTTGGCGGAAAATTTTTAGGCTCGCACTTTAACTGCGGGTAAAGGAGCAAGAACGCGGGAGGCCTCGGGTTCGAATCCCGACGGGTCCATTGAACTGACACGTCAGTTCACACCGGGGCGAGTTTTGTGGAGTTTCACTGTCGTTCAACCCCACTGAACGCACTGACAAAATAGGGGGTGATGTCATGTTTCTAACAGTATTTATGAACTTTGTAGCAAAAAATCCGCCATCCATTCTGATTCTAGCTGGTGTTTAGGTTGGATATTATGCGGATTTACAAACACATCGGTTTTTTGTTCAAACTGGATGAACATATTGATGATTGGGGTGGGTTTGCAAGTGTTATGGTTGGCATTAAAATTTGGTTTGATAAAGTAGAGGTATATAGCCACGTATGAGCAGTTAAGGTGCACTCAACCCCGAAGGGGTTGACGTGCGCCAAAGTGTGAACTGATTTAGCAGTTCTTCGAATCCCGACGGGTCCATTGAACTGACACGTCAGTTCACACCGGGGCGAGTTTTGTGGAGTTTCACTGTCGTTCAACCCCATAGAATACATTATAACCCTCATTAGCCGTGCGGGCTAACCTGATTAGATTGATGGGATGTACCGTGAATTCCTCTGCGGAATTCACAGGAATTTCTTAAATAGAATGAAGGAGCGAGCCTTTTTAAACCTGAAATACCTAATATATCCCTGGTAGTAGACAATTGTCAGCCTGCTTGACACTACCTATTCCTGAATCAGGCTCTAATTGTGCAGTTCGCAGTAATTGTGGATGAAGTGTCAATTTGATGGTAGATTCTACTGTTGAATTCACCGGTGAGAATTGGCTAAGTACACATAGATATGGTATGTGAAACGAGATTTCACATTTGGTTCGCCACAAGGAAATGCAAATTTAGCCACACAGGGGATGGTTTGGTTTGGTCGCTGATGAAGGACATGGCAAGCTGTGATATGCTCCGGCGAGGCGCAAGCAGCCTTTGATCTGGAGATCTCCTAATTGTTCCGGAAGGAACAGGAACGCGGTGAATTGAAACATCTTAGTAACCGCAGGAAAAGAAAGCAATAGCGATTCGGTGAGTAAAGGCGATCGAAAGCCGAAGAGGGCAAACTGAATTCCTTTCAGAAATGGAAGGGAGATGTGGGGGGTCCGGCGCACGTCTTCTTGGTTAAGGTAAAGTTCTCTGGAACGGGACGCCTTAGAGTGTGATAGCCACCTAGCCGTAAGCCAAAGACCTGCTGGAATCCAGGAGTAGTGGGCATTGGATATTGCTCATGAACATTGCTGGCATTAACAGTAAACCCTAAATACGTACCAAGACCGATAGCGTACTAGTACCGTGAGGGAAAATTGAAAAGGATCCTTAGCGGGATGTTAAAAGAACCTGAAACTGTGTGGTGATAGCAAGACATGGTTGCTTACATTTACGTGAATTTTAAGAGCGTGAATTCGGCAATTATGTCGTTCGTCTAGAAACATGAGGCAGGGAGTGCATGAATGCGGTGACCCGAAAGGGAAAGCGAAAGCAATTGTCCGCAGCACTCTGTGTGAGGGACGTGGTATGAAAATGCCATTAATCACATTCATGCTACCTGAAACCGAGCGATCTAACCCGGAGCAGGACGAAGTCCTACACCTGTAGGATGGAGGTCTGATAGAGCTGCTGGGCTCAACCCGTTCTCGTGACTCCGGGATAGGGGTGAAAAGCTAATCGAGCTCGGTAATAGCAGGTTCCTCTCGAGATGGCCCCTAGGTCAGCCTGGCTGGAGAGAGATCATGGGGTAGAGCACTGATCAGGTAGCCCGGAGGCGAAAGCCTTCACTATCTTGTCAAACTCCGAATCCATGTTCCTTGTAGAAGGCCGGAGATGGGGTTGGGGGGTAAGCTCCCAATCCGAAAGGGAAAGAACCCTGCTTGTGGTTAAGGCCCCCAAGTATTGGCTAAGTGTAAATAAAGGCGTTTTAGGCCTGAGACAGTGAGAAGGTTAGCTTAGAAGCAGCTATCCTCTAAGGAGTGCGTAACAGCCCACTCATTGAGGTCTGAAGCCCTGAAAATGGACGGGACTAAGCCAGTCGCCGATACCACAATGCTCCAAAAGGAGATTACGTAGAGAGGTGCCTTGCGGGAGCAGAAGCCTTTCTTTAAGGAAGGGTGGATCCTGCAAGGATAAGAATCCTGCCGGTAGTAACAGCATAGTAAGGTGAGAATCCTTACCGCCTGAAGGGCAAGGGTTCCTCAACAATGTTCGTCAGTTGAGGGTTAGTCAATCCTAAGCAAACCCTAATCGGGCTACGCGACAGGGAAACTGGTTAATATTCCAGTACCATACAGGTACATCTGGTAACAGAGATTTGTTTCTTGACTCTTTGGGATAGTCCGAGCATAACCCTCGTTATGTCTAAAGGAGATAAGACTATGGAGTACCGTAATGGTGAGAAGTAGTCTAAATCCTGAATGGCTGTCTTAGACAGTTTGGACAATTCCTGGAGACCATGAAAAGAGAGACAATTGGATCCTGTATGATTGTACCAAGAACTGACACAGGTGCCCCTAGGTGAGAAGCCTCAGGCGTGGCGAGTTTAATCCAATCTAGGGAATTCGGCAAATTAGCCCCGTAACCTTGGGATAAGGGGTGCCTGCTCTTCGCGGAGCAGGTTGCAATAACAAAGCGGGTCCGACTGTTTAATAAAAACGTAGGTCTCTGCAAATTCGTAAGGACGAGTATAGAGGCTGATACCTGCCCAGTGTCGGTATGTCAAGCTCCGGTCCAACGGAGTCAAGCACCGATAAACGGCGGGGGTAACTATGACCCTCTTAAGGTAACTGAGTTGCCTTAATAAAATCTGGCTATATGCTGGGAGGTCTGAGTATCCTGTGGTACCTTTACGGTAACAACCCACATGGTGCAGATAACCAGCAGGAAAGACTGGAGAATTCCAGAATCCTCAGAGACTATACGCCAGACACCGATTGGTGAAGATATAGTCCGACCCCCATGGCGACGTGGGGAGACATGCAGAAATGTATGTCCGCCATCGTTAGATGGTCACTACCTTGGAAAAGGGAAAGCAACAGGCGTGAGCGAAATTCCTTGCCGCTTAATTGGCGGCCCGCATCAACGGTCTAACGAGATCCGCGCTGTCCCAGATTGGAGCTCGGTGAACCTACTTTTCCGGTTAACAGGCCGGAGACTTCCAGCGGGACGCGAAGACCCCGTGGAGCTTTACTGTAGTTTGTTGTTGGGTTATGGTTAAAGCTGCGCAGTGTAGGTGGTAGACTTCGAAGCCGTCTCTTCGGGGGCGGTGGAGTCGACGATGAGACACCACCCTTCTTTGACTCTAATCCTCACTCGCAAGAGGACATCGACAAATGGACAGTTCGGCTGGGGCGGTACACCGTTGAAATCGTATCAACGGTATCTAATGGTTGGCTCAGACCCGTCAGAAATGGGTCGTAGAGGATAAGACCAAAAGCCAGCCTGACTAGATTCCGAATGTCAAGGAATCTAGACTCGAAAGAGAAGTCTAGCGAACCCTGAAACCCTACTAATGGGGGTTCGGGCTGATGGAAAAGCTACCCCGGGGATAACTGAGTGGTCGCAGGCAAGAGTACACAGACCCTTTTCTTTTGTAAAAGAAAAGCGTCTACGGAAAAGAACAATTTTAGCAAAATTCAATTATGCTCAAATTCTGAATTCGCGAAGCGAGTTCCCCTTTCTTTTTCGTGCACGTTTTTCCTTTGGGAAAGAAAAAGGTGCGTACACATCGACCTTGCGGCTTGCTACTTCGCTGTCGGCTCATTCCATCCTGGCTGTGCAGAAGCAGCCAAGGGTGGGGTTGTTCGCCCATCAAAGGGATACGTGAGCTGGGTTTAGAACGTCGCGAGACAGTTTGGCGGCATCTACTGGAAGTGTTTTTGCCTGAGGGGAAGGATCATTTAGTACGAGAGGAACAATGGTCCGCAGCCTCTGGTTTACCAGTTGTCTGACAAGGCAGGCTGGGTAGCTACGCTGTAGCCGATAAGGGCTGAAAGCATCTAGGCCTGAAACGGTTCCCGAATAAGAGGCATCAGGCTCTCCTACAAGAGGAGTTTGATAGACAGGGGATGTAATCACCAAGCTTCGGCGAGGTGTTCAGTCCACCTGCACTAACCGCCTTCTTGCATTTCCTGGCGATAAACCAAATAGAAAAATCTGAAGAGAAATTCGCATATCTATTTATCCTGTACTGTTTCATCCCCAAGAATCTGGATTATAATATCTCTTTTTCTGGCCCTTGTATCAAAATTCATGGCGACTATCTGCTGCCATGTTCCTAGCGTCAGCTTTCCGTCGGTGAATGGCACAGTTAGGCTGGGGCCAATGATGGTGGATTTCACATGGCTCCTGCCGTTGTCGCAGCCCCATGTCTTATGATGCTCGTAGTTTGTGTTAGGCGGGGCGATTTTTTCCAGAGCTTTTGGGACATCCTCTAAAAGACCGGGTTCAAACTCTATTGTGCTGATTCCTCCAGTTGACCCTACGATAAAAACAACAGCAATTCCATTTTTCAAATTGGATTCATTTACAATCTCCTGAACATTGGCTGTTATATCCTCCATCCCGGTCTCGGGTTTCATATAAACTGAGATTCGTTTAGTTATGGATTTCATTCCAGAACCCTCGCCTTTTCATTATTCACAGTGGTCTCGATAATCTCGCCAGGAAATTCTTTCCACGCCTCTTTGATTTTTTCCGGGTCAGCTTTTGTCAGGGCTGATACTGCTGGCCCTGTGCCGCACAGGCCGGCTGCTAGAGCTCCCGCGTCTATTGCAGCCAGTGTTGTGTCAATGCTTCGCCCCAGCGTTGCAGAATAGAGGAGGCCGTTCAGGGTGAGGGCAGAATTGAACCTTCCATTCATTGCCTTCTGCCATGCAAGGTCAACTCCTTTTGCCAGTCTCTTTGTAATCCCAACATCCACTTTCTGGGTATAGGTCTTCTCATCTGGGACAAAGAGAAGGACATTTAGCGGCTCTATTTCCCCGGATCTCACAATCTTTCTCTGCGTGTTATCGGTAATTGTGTAACCCCCAAAGTATGATGCTGCTGCATCGTCAAGGGCGCCGGTTATTGTTACCCCTGCATCAATAGCGGCATCTATTCCCAGATTTATGAGAGTCATGTCATCAGGAATTTCTCTGGATACCTCCCGGCTTATCGATCCAGCAACTGCGAGGACGGTTGCGTTGGCAGCAGCGCTGCTACTTTTCAGTCCTCTTGCGTTGGGGATATTGCTTTCCGTTTCTATCTCTACTCCATAATCAACGCCAAGGAACTCAATAACCTTTTTAGTGCAGATCTCAATTAATTCTGTATTCTCATCCGGGAAGTTTTTGATCTTTGCCGAGATTTTACCCGATTCGTTCAACTCAACTGTTGCCTTTGTTTCGAGGGAGATACCAAAGGCTGCACCCTTTCCGGTTGCTATTGCATTCACCAGGGTTACTGCCCCATGGGCTAATGCGGTGGTTTTCATTTTGACTCTCTTGGTTTTTTCAGCAGGTTTGCTCGTCTGTCAGGTTCACTCTTATCCTTCCAACCGGCCTTCATTACACCTTTCTCTAGGCTATTGATTATGAAACCAAAGAATGCCAGAAGGGGAAAAATTTCAAGCCTGCCTGCAAGCATCTGGAACATCATCACCAGTTTTACTATTGCTGGCAGGGCGGCTATTCTTATCAGGGCAAGGCCATTATTCCCCTGGGCCGATGCCGATATGAATACTGAATTCATTGGTGATACCCCAAAGGACATAAAAATAGCACTACTAAGAAATATAAGGAATATGTAAACAAAAAAGAAGAGAGATGCATTCATCAGCTCCCTGATATTGAAGACCTTGCTGGATATCTTGAAGGGGACTACTGCACTCTCTGGTAGTGAATATCTCCTTATCATCCACTGAATTGCACGCAAAAGAACATATAGACGGATGAATTTCAGGCCCCCCGCAGTTGAACCAGAACAGCCGCCTATGAGCATGAGAATTACCAGGAGGAATTCCTCCATGTACCCTACCTTCTCAAGGCCAGCAGAATTGTAGCCGGTGCTCGTTATTGTTGATACCACACCAAGGCTCAGGTTATTTAACGCATCGGGAATTGCAGAAACGGGGAGGTATCTTATTGTCGGTAATAGAATCAGAATCGAAAGAAAGAGAATCCAGAAAAATGTCCGAATCTCAATGTTCCGGAAGAATTTTGACAGCTTTCCCGAGAGGAGAGAATAGTGCAGAATAAAAGGAACCGCTCCAAGAATCATACAGAGCATCATAATCAGGTTAGTGGTCCATCCGGCGGAATGGAAGAATGGTATATTACCGACAAAACCTCCTGTGGAGATGGTGCTCATTACGCCGACCAGAGAGTGGAATGTATCCAGGCCAGACATCCAGAGAAGTATCGCCCCTACGAGCGTATAGAAAAGATAAATTCTGAGAGTAATTCTTGCCATATGCTCTATGGAAGGCGTGATTCTTTCATCCCCTCCCTCAATCCTTTGTAGATAGACTGTGGAAATTCCACCTTTTGCAAGAATGGAAAGGAATATAACCACAATTCCCAGGCCTCCGAGCCACTCGGAGAGAGCCCTTCTGAATACTATTGAATGATAAGACTGGAAGGTGGGGTGCAGCATATAATCTGGGAGTATGCTAAGCCCGGTTGTCGTATAACCAGAGATGCTCTCGAAGTAGCCATTCAGAAAAACCTCAACCAGGCCTCCCTTCAGCGACATGAAGAATGGAATCGCTCCGAAGAAAGATAGCACAAGAAGGCTCAGGGCAACGAGTAGCATAGCATCGCCGAAGCTAAGTTCCCTCCTTGAAGATTGCAACAGGGCAACCCCTGCAATACAGGATATGACACCAGATACAAGGAAGGGTATCGCAGGCTCATGATAATAGACAGCAACGAATATCGGCAGCAATGAGATAAATCCGCTCAAGAGAAGAAATGCCCCAAGGTACCAATAGATATTCCTGATGTCCATTGTAAGGAATTGGGAGTGTCTACATAATAAGATTATAACCTCTCCCTGAGCAACTTTATTACTACATCGGCAGCAGCCCTGCCACGCATCTTCTGCATCACCCTGCCCATCAGAAAGTTCAGGGACTCCCTCTTCCCTGCTTTGTAATCTGCAATGGCCTGCGGATTCTCCTGGATAACCTCGTCGGCGACTCTGGATAGTTCGCTCGAGCCCGATATCTTTCCGAGATTTTCGGACCTGACTACCTCTCCTGGACCTTCTCCCGAATCAATTACCCTTTCCAGAATTTTCTTTCCTACATTATCGGTAATCTCTCCTTTGGATAACAATTCCAGCAATTCTATCATAATCTTTGAATTCAGCTTTGATTCCCTCAGTTCTATACCCCTGTAGTTTAATTGCCTCATGACCTCCCGGCACACCCACGGCGCGGCTATACCTGCATCAACCTTTCTGGAAATCTCCTCAAACATGTCTGCTATGTCCTTGTCCTTTATCAGGATTTTGGCGTATTTTTCCTCCACCTTATATTTTTCGATGAGTCTCTTCTTCCTTGTCTGTGGGGTCTCCGGAAGCTTTATCCCATTAATGTAATCCTGCTCCAGCACAAGCGGAGGTATGTCCGGGTCCGGGATGTAGCGGTAGTCGTCCGCTGTCTCCTTCACTCTCATGGATATTGTGGTCATTGACCTCTCGTTATAACCACGAGTTTCCTGCTTTACATTCACTCCCCTCTTGCGCATGTTTCTCTGTCGGATAATCTCATACTTTATCGCCTTGTAAGCCCCCTTTACTGAGTTTATGTTCTTTATCTCCACCTTCGATCCTCCTGCCAGAGAGATGTTTACATCCGCCCTGAGGACCCCTCCGACGTCGATAATTCTCTCGGTATATCTCAGTAAATTCATTAGCTCCTTGAGGAAATTTCTGGCATCTTCCGGGGAATTCATATCCGGAGCGGTTACTATCTCAGCGAGGGGGACGCCGGAGCGGTTGTAATCTATTCTCCCAGTTTGTAGGTCATATCTGCCCGGATCCTCTTCTATATGAATCTCCCATATCCTCGCATTAGCAAAAGAACCGTTGATTCCTATTGGTTCGGATGTCCTCTGATAACCAGAAGGCAGATCAGGATAGTCGTAGTGCTTCCTCTTCACAAATTTTTTCTCTGTCCTTATCTCACAATTCAGAAGCCGGGCGATCATTACTACTGTGTCCAATGCCCGTGAATTTATCGGCCACGGCTTTGAACCGGGCATTCCGGTGCATACTGGACAGATATTGGTGTTCGGCTCCTCAACCTCATAGTAATTGGTGGGGCAGTCACAGAAAAGCTTCTGTCGTGTATCCAGTGGGACATGAATCTCCAGCCCTATTTTTACCCCAAGGTCATCTTCCATTTTCACATCATATTCCTAAATTAGAACCAAAACAATAAATCTGATGAGAAGGATTATACCTCTACCCCTCGTGAATAATGCTATGACTGATTTATGACTGGTGTTATGATTCCCCGAATCATAGTGCCCGGGGTGTTGGGAATTTAAGAAGCCGGGCACTACAAAATAAACCCTATTTCATCCGGATTCAAAACCGCTCTGTCGAATTCGTCATCAACCAGACGGGGACATGCTGTGTTTATCCAGCAGTCAATCTCATAGCCCAACAACCTGTCGGGATTCAGCTCGTTCCCGGCGAAGAGAAGGACAGTTCTGCCTTTTGCCTCAAGTTTCTTCCGGATCGAGAGAGCCATCTTCAGGTTGAACTGCCCCTCCTTGGTCGAAATGAGAATTCCGAATCTATCAGCTGTCAGGGAGCGGGCAATTCTCCCCTTCCTTCTTTTGAGCCATCGCTCCTTATCCCTCCCGGAAACCTTACCAACAGAATTTGAATAGGGATTCACAAGAAAGACAGGTTTTTTTGTCTTCAGTGAGATTCCAAGTGGATGGAAGCTTCCCGAGCCAATGTAGAGAAATATATCAACTTCCCCCTCAATTCTCTTTGCTGCTTCTACATCACAGCCCAGAACCTGTCCGCCTATTACAACCTCCTTGCCGGAATTTCTCAGAAATTCCCTGGCTTTCTCCAGCTGCGAGAGGTGCTGTGCAGTTGTAAGAATTCCAACCCTAATGTATTTTTTCAATCTGGGGAGAATCTTCTTCAAGGTGGGGAGTATATCTGCCCTGTAATCACATGGAATAAAAAGTGTTTCCATTTCAGTGATTCATCTTCAGCAGAATGTCGTCCCGGCTTATCCTACCTATCTTTGCTATTCCGACCAATCTGTCTTTTATCAGCATCTCCATTAGAGGTATCCCCGGCCTTTGACCATTCCTCGGTAAATATTACCCTGCTGCTCCCCAGATGTTTAAAGATCTCCGCAGCCAGTGTGGCCTTTCTCATAAGGATATCGCGGTCCTTATATGCGTTTTCCGGAATCCTGATCTCTACTGTTCCGGCATTTGGTTTTATATCAAAACCTACGGAGTCGTTGAAGCTCCTCTCTATCAGGAACCTGACCCTGTCCGCATTGGTGGTTGCTTTCTTTTCAACCTTTACATCAAAGACAAGGGTTTTTCCGGCAAGCTCGTGATTGAAATCTACCCTGACCCGTCCTCCTGCGACAGTCTGAATTCTTGCAGGCTTACCGTCAAGATTTATGGACATACCCGGGATGGGGTTTATTCTTTCTTTTTTGAAGACCGACCTCGGCACGAGGCGAATCAGTTTTGGGTCCTTATTCCCATAACCCTTCTCTGGAGGGATTTCTATCTTTTTTCGATCACCTTTTTTCATACCCTTCAGTTCCTCATCCATACCAGGAATTACCTGGCCTCCACCGACTACCATTGGAAAAAGGGCGTAACTTTTCTTGCTGTCGAAGATACCCTCCCTCTTCGCTACCTCTGCACTGGTTGTGTCAAAAACACGCCCACCCTTTATCCTGCCGGTGTAAGAAATCTTGATAAAATCTGCCAT
>WALD01000082.1 GCA_015523055.1 Candidatus Altarchaeota archaeon | reverse complement strand
GCGCCCCAGACAGCTCTGGCTGAAATTCTCCAAAAGACCTGAATTCTCTATCAGTTCCTGAATCCTCTCCTTACCTAAAATCATCCTTTGCTGGGTTTCCTTATCTCATGAATTCTCCTGACGACGACATCTATAAAGAATATAAGCAGGGCGAGAATTGCAATGTAGGGGGCGAGGGAATTCTTCCGGATAGTTTTCTTCATTGATCCCTCCTGTGCATACCTTACAGCATCCTGCTCAAGCTCTTTCAGCTGGGACATATTATATACCCGCCCCCCCGTGGTTCTGGTCACGCTTGATAATTTCTCCCTGTTTACTCCCAGCCTTGAATACTCTGTCGGGTAGTTTACTGCAACAGCGTCAGTATCCTCCACGGAGCCATAGCCTGCCCTGAGGAAATAGAAACCCTCCGAGCCCATATAAAGGGTTCCGGTATATCTCCCCCTATCAATCTCTTTCAGCCCTATTCTGCTCCCCTTGCTACTGCCCTCATGCTGCGCTATCAGGTAGGGGGTTTCAGTGGAGTCTATGGATATCTCTGATTCCCTGCCAACGGAGCCATCTCTTGAGTTTATTACCACCCCCCTCCCCTTCTCAAGGTCTCCGATTGCCCAGTTTGTTATGGCATTAATCAGCTGACCGTTCGCCACCCTATAAAGGTTCGGCCCCCATGACTCTCCATTATCTGTAGAGATTGAAACAACCCTCCCGAGGCCGAATCTCCATACGGTAACAAGGGGCTTCCTGCTTCCGGTAGTTATCAGCATCTGGGCGATTGACTTGTCGGTAACGCCGTTGTATTTGTTTACGCTCATGCCCTCAACATCTGCATCTTCAATATCCTGTGTTATGAAATGGTATCTATTGTGTATGGTGATATGGTTCTTCCCGGTCCTGTCCTCTTCACCCCGACCAAATTCCAGTTTGAGCCGATCATATTCACCAGCCTCAAAATATGCCCCCCGTCCTTTCATTGCAATCTGAGTCATAAATCCGGAATCACCACCCCACCCACTTTTAACAAACACAGTGTGTACAACTATGCCTTTCTCAGCCATAGCATTAATCTGTGACAGGATAAGGTCTTTGTTTTCATTTATAAAACCGTCTGAGAGAATAATAAGGTGTTTATTCTCCGTTATGTCCTCAAGATATCTTTCTGCAAGAATAAGTGAGGACATTATAGCTGTCCCTTGTCCCGTCTGTAGGCGAGGGAGCTTGTCCTCCAGATAATCTCTGGTATTGCCCAAACTCTTTAAATCTGAAAGGACATAGGGTGTGGCACTAAAGGCTATGACACCAACCTTATCCTCATCCTTTAATTGACGGATAAGATTAATCACGATTGCTTTTTCGACATCAAGCATTATATCCTGACCCACTCCCGCCCCTGAACTGCCCGACCTGTCAATCAAAAACACGACGGCGATATCCTTCCGCCTTTCCTTCGGAATCTCGGTAGATACCACCGGGAGAATTCTCTCCAGGGGGCTATTATAGTAGCCCCCTTTCTCGTAGGCCTTATCCCCCCCAACAACCACAAGACCGTTTCCAGCCACTACATAGCTGTTTATCGAACTCACAAAATCGCTCCCGAGCTCTTCAATGGCTTTGTTGTCAATGAAGACCGCATCATAATCCTCCGGATCCATCACCGGGCTGTCGGTTACTGTGACCTCATAACCCTCCCGCAGTACCCTGAGAAGTGGAGAGTCAGAATCATCCGAGATTACGAGGATGTGGGGCTTGTCAACAACATCTATTGCCTTCAGAAATATGTTGTTTACTGGGAAATAGTCCTCTCCCTTAGGAACAACCTCAGCGACTATCTTGTGGGGGCCTCTTTTGGTGAAGGACAGAACAAAGTCTCTGCTGCTCATATTCTCGTCCTGAAAGGCATTGACGCTGTTCACCTGCTTACCATCAACATAGATATTCAGCTGGTAGTCCGCCCTGCCCTCCCCCGTCTTGCCGACCTTTACCTTTATTCGGTACTCTGTGCCTGCAGGGACCTTCTTCCTGCCGCGGATATCAGCAAGATAGATGTCCCGGAATGCCGAGTTAGGAATTAATGCTGATATGGTGGTGTTCATGCCTGAAAGAACCGATGCAACATCCTCAGCGTCTCTGCCATAGTTGTTGTTACCATCGCTTATTAGTACCAGCAGATTACTCTTCGTATCGGTCTTGAGGGCATTCTGGTAGAGGACATTCCCTATCTCCGTTCTATTACCCTCAGAAAAATATTGGATACTGACTGCATCCGGATAACCGGTCAGATTGCCAACCCTGCCCTTCACAGAGCGATAAAGTTCATCCACTCTGGAACGAATTTCCCCGGGATAAATGGACATGCTTCCTGAGACATCATAGAGGAAGATTACCGATGCTGCATCGCGAAATTCCTTTATATTCCTGAGACTATATGGGGAAGCGATTGCCAGAAGAAGGAGAGAGAGTATAACTGTCCTGGACGCGATGAATATTCTCTTCCTCCTGTTCATCCCCCCCTCCCTGACATAGCGGTAGAGAAGAAACACTGCGGGAATTATGACCAGAAGAATGTAGGGGTTTTCGATGCCGATATTCTGGAATCCAAGAGCCATCAATATCAAATTCGATTCGAGGGATAAATATCTGCTATGTCCATCCCCTGTTCTTCATCGTCTTGATTAGTCTCTCGGCTGATAAGAAGGTGCATGCAAGGTCCAGACTTATTGATCTTTCCTTCGCTATGTCCGAGGCAAGGTCCATGCTTTTCCCGATTTTCCTCTTAATCATGCCGAATACCTCCTCATTGTCCATTTTTTGCGTCGATATTGGATTGGCATACTCCACAGAGGATGCTATTACGCCCCCGGCGTTTGAGAGAATGTCCGGGATGATGATCACGCCTTTTTTCTCCAGTATATCCATTGCCTCGGGGGTTGTCGGGGAATTTGCGCCCTCAACGATGTACTTGGCCTTTATCTTTTTAGCTGCTTTGACATCTATGGCATCATTAATCGCCGCTGGAATCATGATGTCCACCTCAACTCCAAAGAAATCAGCTGCCGGGTCGCAAAACCCTTTAACTGTCCCATTGGATGTTACATATTTGGACAGTGATGCGACATCAATGCCCTCTTCTTTGTAAACGCTCCCGTCCTTGTCCTCGACAGCCACTATCTTCACCCCCAGTTTGTCCAAGAAAAACGCCACGTTTGAGCCGACGTTTCCAAAACCCTGAATTGCCACAGTGGTTTCTTCGGGTTTTTGCTTCGTTTTCGCAATCAGGTTTTTCACAACTATAAAAACCCCATAGCCCGTTGCTTCTTTTCTGCCGGGCAGCCACCCAGGAACACCCTCCGGTTTTCCGGTAACGGAAGAGGGTTCATGGGTTTCATCATAAATCAAGGCCATTTCAGCTGGGCCCGTGTTAATGTCCGGGGCAGGAACGTAGTGCTTTTTTAATAGTATTTCACGGTAATGATGGGCAAACTCCCTAATTATCTCCTTTTTGACATAGCTCTCGATTTTGATATCATATTGCTTTTTACCAAGCAACTTATATGCCTCAGATATGTCAAAACGTATTCCTGTTTTTGCCCCGCCAAGCTCCAAATCCACCAAAGACGTCTTTAAGGTCATTAGCCTTGAAAGCTCAATGGTGTTCCAGATATCCACATCAGAAGAAATCCTTATTCCTCCTTTGTAAATGCCTCTTGCCCTATTATGAAAAGAGGTACACCCCCATACATTTATTGGATGTCCCACCAGGTTAATGTGAAGCCTGAAAACATGAACGTCCTGTGGGTAGATAATTGTATTTACGATATCATCATCTATGCCAAGAATATCCCCTACTTTTCTAATATTGTTAATAGACCTTGTTGGTCTCTCTTGTTTCCCGATAAATGTCACAAAGCCGCTTTCCATTTCGCTTAGATTTATCTGGTAATCAATATTACCTAATCATCAAATAAAAGCAACGAAACTATATAAGTACTTAATATGAAATTCAGGTTTGAGTGCCAGGAGTGTGGCTTTGTTGAGGACATTGACAACCCTGCCTTTGTGGAGAAGAAATGCCCCCAGAAGGGGTGCAGAGGCACGATGAGAGCCCGCATAGTTGTAGTAAGCAAGGATGATTGACAAATCATCAACCCTTATGGGTATGGTATTTGCAGGTAAAAGCAAAGCAATGCCGGAGAAGAGACTCCTGCCCTACAAGACAGTGATGTGTCGACATTGTGGTCGGATTCAGGTCACCCGGGGGGAAACAATGTTCCGATGCAGGGCATGCAACAAATTAAACAGATACAGAAAAAACGGCCGCTGGAACGTGAAACTGAAGGATTTTTTAACTGCCGAAGAGGCGATGATAGAAGCAAAGAGATGGAGTATGGAGGAAGGCAGGAAGAATAAGTAACAATCTCCCGAACTCTCCCATGTCAGAATTCATCTTTAAGCCCTTTTATTAATTATTCCATTAGCTCTTGAAGCTCTTGATATTATCCTGCCAATAACTAAACCTCTAACCGCATCTCTCATCTTTTTATTCGTTATTGTTTCTAAGGTTGTATCAAGGGTCTGAAATATGGAACCTATAAGGTTTTGGAGTGCATTTATATTCGTTTTATCTACTTCCTTTGGGATTTTACCTTTTTCTATACCTATCGAAGCCAGTATTTTGCAGTAATCGGCTTCTTTTTTATCATCAAAAAATATCCTTTCCCTTCCATCAGTCAGTTGCCAGCTCGTCAGGGTTTTCTCAACCACTGCTTCTTTTCTGAATCTGGGTAGAATCATATCTTTGGATTCCTCCATGCTGTCAAAAAAGTTTTTAAGAATATCCTCACCACCTAAAGAATCCAAGGTTCTTTTTACCACCAAATCTACTTCCGAGGGCTTCTTTTTATTCTTTCTCGAAACGCTTCTTGCCTTTTCGATTCTTGATTTGACCAGATCAATGACTGCTTTATAGACCTCCAACTGTTCTTCCTCTGTCAAACCTAAAATCTCAAAAACGACCTTATCTAAATCTCTGCGGTCTGGCTTTACCTTATCTAAGGAAACATCCTCTGGAGAATCAGCACCAATCTCTTCAAAGACAGAACCAATCTCACGGCGGGAAAGTTTGTCAAAGGCATTGGAGAGTTTTTTGAGCTGGAGTTTGGTAAGTTTTGAGGGGTTGATGATAGGGAGTTTTTCGACTTCGTAAACTTTAACATCAATAGGACCGCCTCCTCCACCATAACTTCTACTTTGAAGTTCTGTAGCTAAGATGTTTAGTGTAGAGTTCAAAAGAGGTATTGTTGATTCACTCCCCTTTGCATAAACATCATACATCCGTGCATCTGCATAAACATTTGAAGGATTCAAGTAAGCTAAAAAACGATCTCTTATTGTCATTATCCAAAACCCATCAGCAAACTTTCTCACCCCCAAATCATACCACCTCTCCCTGCTTGCGCAGGTAGGTCTCTCATGAAAACCCTTGCTTTCTCCATGTTCAATATAGTATAAAACATTTGTCCCCTTCAAATCCTTTTTATCCTTATGAATCATCAGAACTCTGTATTTCAAATCTTCAGGCTTTACAATAATCCCTTTGCACTCTCTCGGCGATTTAACCACATAATTCGGCACCCACTTTCTTCCCTTTTTATGGCACCAGAATTCTTTTTCAATCTTCCATGCCTTGATCTCCTCCTCTGTGAGATAGAAGAATTCGTTGGCTCCTGTTTTAATTCCAAATCGAACATCAGCAACCTCTTTCAGCGGAACGAATAAATCACTACCTTTCTCCAGAATCTTGAAGAAAATCTCAGGGGCGCGAAGATATTTACCCCATTTTGAGCCGGTGTATCTCTTTACTTCTTTATCGTAGCCCTCTTTCCATAAATCGTCTTGGGTTTTAGGGTATATCCTTATATCCTCAGTTTCATAGCAATCCCCCTGCGTTAAAATCAATTTCACTAGATTATCAATCTCCTGAAGCCGTTTAATCTCTTTATCCCAATCCTTTTCTGCCTTTGGAATAAAGTACCTTAATGGTTTCGTTAACTGCACGAATCTGACAACATTCTTGTTTCTTTCCTCTGCTTTATCACACCTCTCCAAAATTACTATGCAGGTATTTACATCTGCATCGACAAACCATCTCTCTACCTTCGATTCGATAATCGCTAAAATCTTGTAATGCTTCAAAAAGAACTCCTGCAAGCCAGTACCCCAATCAACATCCAGCCACGAATTGGAGACAATAAATCCAAATCTCCCTCTTTCCTTTAAAAATTTATAGCCATGAACAAAGAAATAGGCATGAATGCCTGCTCTTTTGCTGATTTCTGCAAGTTTTTTGCCATTGACGAATAGAGCCTTTTTGATCAAATCTTCTTTATAGCCGACCTCTGCTAACTCCTCTATCTCCTCCTGTCTTGTATAAGGCGGATTTCCCACCACACAATCAAAGCCCTCAGGATACTCAACCACTTTCTCCTCGATCCCCAGGGTTTTGAGTTTTGCTTTAGTGGGTTTCGGCACGCTGAAGTGAATACTCTCTTGATCAACACTTGGCGGATGAATCTCAAAGAGGTCAGAATGCACTATTCTGGGGTAATTCTCCTCCACGCCCAAATCCTTAACTGCTAGATTTATTGTTGATAAATGAGATGCAAACTTGGAGATATCAATACCCCATATAGTGGAAAGAATCTTATTATGCTTAAGCCGGGGATTCATCAGTTTTTTATGTCTATACCCCCTGACCAGAAACGTCCCAGCACCACATCCAGGATCCAGAATAAAATCACTCTCGGATTTCAAGCAGAATTTTAGTATTAAATCAACAATATCTGAGCTGGTGAAATATTGACCAAGTAAATGTCTCTCCTTTTCAGGGATTAGATTCTCAAATAGATCCCCTAAAAAATCATAGCCAATATTTGAGATTTTATGCTTATTGATCTCGCTAATCAGGTCCCTTATGGATTCAACTGCTTTCTCATCCGTTGGAAATGATATCTCATCAATAAATTCTGTAGTGAATATGGTTTCATAATCTATCTTCAGGATCTGGTTAAAGTACGCCTTTAGTATCTGCTCCAAAACGTCCCCCTTCCTTAGATTTTTTGGTATCTCCAATGGGTCTAAATCAAATTTTTCCTGTAATGCAGTATAGAATAAAATCTTGTTAATTAGAAGGTAAGCAGATTGTCTGGAAATTTTTGTGTAATCCTCATTGGATCCAGTGAATGACCACACCTGCTCATTAAACCACTCAGCTATTTTCTTCTTAAAAGCAATATTTTTTTCAGCCTCTTTTGGTATTGTTCCTCTGTACGAGTTTGTCAAAGCCCCAACGGTTAAACGAAGATGAGATACAAAATACTCATCAATCGGTATTTTAGGAGCAACTTTTTTCTTTTCATAGTTAAGTATCAATTCATCCAGAAACCTATCCAAAAAACTCCTTATCCTGATTTTATGCTCTGTTTCTTCAATATCCTTTAGCTCAGATACATCCGCAACTTCATAAATCTGGACTATTCCATCCCTTAACGACCTCGTTTTATCAAATTTTTTGGTATTAAACAAGACAAGTCTATTGATATTCCAAGTAGCAAAGTAAGGCGTCTTTATTTTATCTGCTTTAAAAAACGCATCCTTAACCAAGCCTATTGTTAATGGATCCCAAGAGGGTGGCTTGACCTCAATCACACATACTGGCTTCTTTGGCTCATGAAATATCAGAATATCTGGTCTCTTCCTCACGATACGTCTCTCAATGTGAGCATAATACCTAAGCCCTTTGTCCTTACACACATCATCAATCCACGCCTTTAGTTCTCCAGAAGCCCACCACTCCGTATATTTTAACTCAGGTGTATCATATGGGGTTGGTGTTTTCTTTACCATTCTAGTCGATTATGTGATAATCCTTTAGAACCTCTCTTACGATTCTACTCGATATCTCAAGACTGGCAGCAATAGACGCCAATTTTGCATCATTCAAACCATTAATCTTCTTAAAATCTTCAAAGTCTCTGCCAGACATTCCCTTAAATCCTCTAAATTTAGTCAGTATTTCATCTGCCAACTCCAATGCGGATTTGTCCTTAACTCCAGTCCTGAGTAGAATCGCTAAAAGCTCTGCATCAGACAGCTTGTCTGCCCCCTGCTCAAGCAATTTTTCTCTTGGTCTCTCCTTTAGTGGTAGGTCTTTTATTTTGGGCATTTTATCCGATTGTCATATTTCACAATCCATCTTAAATCTCTATCAAGATCGGTATTATTCTATATCCCTCCACTCCTTTATTGCCTGTTCATACGCATCAAGTGTTCCTGTATCAAACCACTGGCCATTGAATCTGTAGCCATAGAGTTCCCCCTCCTTTGCAAGTTCAGGAAAGACGTCTGTTTCCATCATTGCATGGCCTTCAGGAACGTAATCAATAACCTTTGGCTCCAGAAGATAAACCCCGGCATTTATGAGATTTGAGGGCTCATTGTGTGGCTCTGGCTTCTCTATGAATTCAAGAATTTTATCCCCCTCAAGCCTCGCAACCCCGAATCTCGCGGGTTCATCAACTGAAACTAATGCAATCGTAGCAAGACCCTTGTTCTTCCTGTGAAAATGAATCATCTCATGTAGATCAATGTTTGCAAGAATATCCCCGTTAAACATGAAGAATGACCTCTTTGGTTTCTCCTTCAGAAGGTTCAGGGATCCCGCCGTTCCGAGCTCTTTCGCCTCATGAATATATTCTATTTTGACGCCGAGGTTTGAGCCATTGCCGAACCTTGACCTTATCCTGTCCCCCATGTAGCCTATGGACATCGTTATATTCTTTATCTGATACCTCCTCAACAACTCAATTATATGCTGAACCAGTGGCTTATCGTGTACCGGAATTAATGGTTTGGGAATCTCATAGGTGAAGGGCCTCATTCTCGTTCCCTTGCCCCCTGCAAGGATCAGTGCCATTGTAACTCTGCTCGAACTCAATGCCCTGGAGAGAAGAAAGTTAGCCGCATCGGAGCGGTTATTTATCCTCTTTCCGTCTATGAATTCGTCAAGTTCCTCCAGAATCTCCTTATCTATTCTGATTAAATTCTCGCTCATTTTGAATATATTAAATATTTTGAATATATTAAATAGAATATTTATATCTGATCCCCAACCCTTTGTTTGCCAGAATATTTATGTTTGGTTTTATAATTAAGTTACATGCTCAAGAGTTGCATCTTCGTTTTGATTCTACTGCTGGTTATAGCCCCGTTAAACAGTGCCTCAGGGCTTTTGATGGGCCTCAAGTGGGAGAAGGAGCTGAAGAACCCGGTAACCGCGGTCAAGATTGCCGATATTGACGGTGACGGCAAAAAGGAGATTGTTGCTGTTGTGTCTGAGGTGACGCTGGCAGGGGGTTCCGGCCGGGTATATGTCCTCAAAAGCGGCGGGAGAATCAGGGCAGAGAAAGAGCTTCCGGGGCCCCCCTCTGACAACCTGCTCGTTGAGGATATTGACAACGACGGAGAGATGGAGATCCTTCTTGGCGTCTACTCATATCTCCATGTTCTCGATCGAGACTGCAATAAAACATTTCGGCAGATGAGGACAGGTTACCAGTTTCAGATAATGGATGTCAAAGCCGGGGATCTGGATAATGACGGAGCAGAGGAGATAATCGTTGCTGCGGGAATCAGAAACAAAAACGGGATTTATGTTTATAATGCTAGCGGGAGTATGAACTGGGCCCAGGGAACATCGGGCAGGCCATACTCTCTTGTTATAAACGATCTGGATAACGACGGCTACAAGGAGGTAATTACAGCAACGGTAGGGGGCCGAACCGATCCCAGGGTATCCTCTCCTGCATACATTTATGTCTTCAACTCCTCCGGAGATAAGGAATGGAGCTATCGCACAGAGAAGGGCATAACCTTTGTAACAGCCTCCGATCTTGACAACGACGGCACGGGTGAGATTCTGGCAGGCTCATGGCCCGACCTTACTGTTTTAGACTCCAGAGGGAATCTGAGCTGGGCATATACTACCGGGGGCAGAATTCGTGAGATTCTGGTCAGCGACCTGGACGGTGATGGAAACAGCGAGATAATTGTTGCATCAGATAATGTTTATGTCCTGAATAATCATGGGGACTTGATATGTACGAATCCCGCCGGAAGTGAGGTCTATGCCCTCGCGGTGGAGGACCTCAATAAAGACGGCAGGAAGGAGATACTGGTCGGCTCCGACAGGTTCTATATCCTGGATAGTGAATGCAATGAGGTCTGGAATTACCGGACAGAGCTATCTGTAAAGAGCATCTCAGTTGATGATCTCGAGAATGACGGCTATTATGATGTTGCAATCGGCTCTGCCGACCACAGGGTGTATGTGTTTAGCTCAAAGGAGCATGTAATAGACAGCTCTGCTGAAGAGTCCTATTCAGAGGCTCAGAAGCATTATCTGGCAGGAAACCTTGAATTGGCTTTGAATTATTCAAGAAATGCAAGGGAACTCTATCAACAACTTAATGATACCCAGGGCGTTTCCAAGACAGAATTGCTGATAAACCAGATAGAGGGCGCAGTAGAGGGCAGGCTAAAAGAGAAGAAAGACGCAGATTTGTATCTGGATATGGGTGAAAATTTATCGAATGCAGGGGATTATCTAAATGCCAGTAGGTACCTAAAGAAGGCAATAACCAGATATCTGTCCCTTAGTGAAAAGGATATCGCTTTAAATTGCACCTTCCTTTTGAATAAAACCAATAGCATGGTTGCATTGACTGCAGACTCCCTCTACAATAATGGAAGCCAGAAGCATTCAGAGAAAAGATATGTGGAGGCAATCCATCTACTGGAGAATGCATGGGAGCACTATCTCTGGATTAACAATAAAAATGGCTGTCGGAACAGCACCCGGCTTATAGCTGACTCATACCATAAACTTGCAAAGCAAAAGCTAAACGCCGGCAACATTGAGGAAGCCAGTGCATATTCCCAGATGGCCAGGTCGCTCTATCTTTGCCTGGATAATAGAGAAGCCACATCCTGTGATCCAGGGAATATAGAGATAAAACCTGCTGATGAACTACTGGCTGGAAACCGGAGCTATGAGGGTAGCGGGTATCATAAAGAGCTTACAGATATTGATTCTCTGCTGAGGGATACCCTAGCCGGGGGCCGGAAGGCATGGCTAATCCCTGGTGAATACCTGAATTACCTTCTGGTAATAATCGGGGTTTCAATAGCAATTACAATAATTGCAATAATCCTCGTATCCGGGAGAAAAGGCAAAAAGACAAAGCGGCCCAGAAAGAAGAAGGAAAAGATTGACAAAAAGAAGGAGGCTAGGAGGGAAAAAGCAATAAAGGAGGCGGAGAAGAAGGTAGAGCAGCTCATTAAGATAGGAAGGCCGGAGCCTGAGAAGAAGATAGGGCCAGGGAAGAAGATTGAGAAGATAAAGAAGGGCAGATACCGGGGGGAGGGCATGTCCCTGAGGCTCTTGAGCGAAAATGGATAAAAGAATTCTTACTCTGGCATTAATTCTTATCCTTACGGGGGTCTCATCTGCAAGGTATATCTCCCTGTCTACATCTGCGACCACCGAGAGAATTATCAGAGGTAACAGCACCTCCATGGGGGTTAGAATTCTCAACTCCGGGGATGAGGCGGCATATAATGTAAGAATATCTCTTCTCCTGCCGGAAGGATTCAGTGCGAATGAATTGGAGCCTGGAAGAATGGAGCCTGATGAATTCTATGAAGGGAATTTCACCGTTGATGTCCCAGGTAATGTTACCCCCGGAACCTACCCTGTTGCAATCCTCACCGATTACGGGGATGCGAATCTCTATCCCTTCTCGTCAGTAACCCAGAGTTTCATTAACATTGGTGAGATGACGCCCTCCGATATATCCGGAACCCTCTCAAAAATCAGGATTGACCCGGAAGGCTCTGCGGTAACAACGCTCAGGCTAAGGAATCATGGTGATAAAAAACATACACTGAAGGTGAGACTGTTTCTCCCGAGGGAGATTGAAACAGACCCCGGTTATCGCGAGATAGAGCTTGGACCCAGGGAAAGTGGAGAAATCAAATTCAGAATATCCTCCTTTGGGGCACTGGCGGGAAGCACCTACATAATCTTTGCCTCAATGGAATATGAGGTGCAGAATCTTCATCACACCTCAACCACGACAGGGATAGTGGAAATCATAAACGAGGATGAGTTGCCTCCAGGCAGGGAGAGAGGAAACCCTCTTGACTTTTTAGGCAGATTAGATATGACATTGTTGCTCCTGCTCGGCAGCTTCTTTTTATTTATAATAATATTCATAGCATTGTCGGTGAAAAGCAAAAATGAAGAACAACGAGAGGATATCGGTGATAATCCCGACGCTGAACGAGGAGAAGAATATTCCGAGGGTGCTGGAGGGGCTTCCCGACTACATTGATGAGATTATTATAGTAGATGGCCATTCAAGGGACAAAACCGTGGAGGCAGCCAGAAAATTCGGAGCCACGGTGCTTTATGATAATACAGGAAAGGGATCTGCCCTACGCGTTGGCATGAAAAGTGCACGGGGGGATATTCTGATAATAATGGACGCCGACTGCTCTCATATACCAAGCGAAATAGGCCTCCTTGTGGCGGGAATCCAGTCCGGCTTCGACATCTGCATGGGATCCCGCTTCATTCAGGGCGGGGGGACTGAGGATATGACTCTTCTCAGAAAGCTCGGCAATAAATTTTTTGTCTTTCTGGTAAATCTGCTGTGGGGTATGAATTACTCCGATCTCTGCTATGGATACCGCTCCATGAGGAAGGACAGCATCGGAAAACTGGGGCTTGAGTCAGATGGTTTTGGTATTGAAACGGAACTCTCGATCAGGGCGGCAAAAAAGAAGCTGAGGGTTCTTGAGGTCCCGAGCTACGAGAAGGCAAGGGCGTCGGGGAAGGGAAATCTGAGAACGTTCAGTGACGGGTGGATGATTCTGAAGAGAATTCTAAAGGAATTCTTCATGAGATAACGATGAAACGCCAGAGCAAGAGAATCATCAATAACCCGGGAGTTGTGCTTCTCCTTATCGTGTTATTCGCCCTTTTTCTGAGGATGTATTTCTTTATCGGATTTGCCAATAACGACCCGCAGGACGACGGAATCTATATAGGCCAGGCAAGAAGGGTTCTTAATGGTAAATTCTTCAATTTTAAATGGGCCGGTAAATTAGTGTCCAGTGCGGATACAATTAATCCTGTGTATCAGTTTCCGTTCAGGTGGGTGATGATTTTTTCACTTGTTCTGTCATTTATCCTCTTTGGCATCAACGATTATTCCGCAGCCCTTTTCCCACTACTTTGCTCTCTGGCGAGTATAGTGGTAGTATTCTACATCGGTAAAATTCTCTTCAACGAAAGGACAGGTTTAATTGCATCGTTTCTGCTCTCAATATTCCCCCTGAATGTAGTATATGCCACAAGGATAACCCCGGACGTACCAGTTGCGTTCTTTATGGCCCTATCCGCTCTTCTCTTTATTATTGCTGAAAAAAGAGAGAAGGACAAAGGAATTTTCAACCTAAAGAACCTGTATTTTATGCTTTCAGGGATTTTCCTTGGCATTGGATACCTTACAAAGGCCTCAGCATTGATAATAATATGTTTCTTCACTCTCTATTCCCTCTACCACAGAAGGATAAGAAAGACATATATCCTGATATTTATTGGTTTCCTCCTCATTTACTCTGTTGAAGGGCTGTATTACTACATAGAAACAGGGGATTTTCTACTGCGTCCGCACCTGAATTCCAAGGTCTATAAATACAAGTATGATGTGGAATTCAAGAACAGGTTTGAATCCAGGAATCTTTATGGCCTGCTGAAGGTAATATACCTTCCGGACATGGATATGTACCCCCGGATACTATTGAATGAAAAACCAAAATGGAGGTCAAAGTCAACCGAGTGTTTTGGATACTTCTACTACTTTGTTATCCTCTCTATGCTCTCTCTTATCCCGGGGCAGGTTAGGGGAAAATGCTCAAAGAATGCACACATACCAATACTATGGGCATTATCTGTATTCCTTTTTCTGGAATTCGGGCCGATGGGCTTTGAATTCAACTCCGGGGACTCATTTATCAAATATCTGGCGGTATCAAAAATACCCCGCTATCTCACAATCCTGACAATCCCCTCAGTTCTCATCATCGCATCCTTCCTTGGCTCTGAAAAGAGGACAATAAAATGGTTCCTGATGCCAGTCTCTTTAATAATTCTATCTGTCAGCTCTATCCCTCTGATAGAAAATGCCTCCATGGATTTCATATCCCCTATGGAGGGTATCAAGGAGGCATCAGAATTTCTTGATGGAAATCCAGGGAAAAGGATATATACTGATTATCTGGCTGCAGGATTTATAAACTACTATACCGGATATAATAAAGGTTATAAATTCATCAGCTTTGGTTATCCTAAATACCAGAATTCCTTTAATCTCTCAAGGATATCCGGCGATTCATTTGTCCTGATTGGAGGCTCCAGAGGCGCCATAAGCTGTAAGCATGTTATTAAGGCTCTGGACCCTCCCTTTGCACTCAATCCCCCCGGAGACTGGATATTGGTGAAGAACATCTCCAGCAGGATTAAACCCTGCATTAAAAATAACTGGAATGTAAAGATATACTATGTCCCTCCCAGATAAGAATGAAACTCATACTCCTTAACCCCCCCGCAAAGGAAAAGTACGTCAAGGAATCCAGATGCCAGCATCGGGCAGTGGTATTCCAGTCGGTATATCCTCCGCTTACCCTTGCATATATTGCCTCTCTGACGAGAAACGAGAACGATGTCATGCTTATTGACGCAATCGGAGACGGAATCTCCGAAAGGCGGGTAATTGACATCGTGCAGGAATTTGACCCCGACCTGATTGTTGTGAATACAACCACCCCAACAATAAACAACGACCTTGAAGTAATCAGAAAACTGAAGAGGGTATCAAATTTCAAATCGGCGATATTTGGTGTGCATGCGACCTATTTTGCGAAGGAGCTTATAAAATCCCCGCAGCTTGATATAGTGATAAAAGGCGAGCCCGAATTCACAACATATGAATTAACAAAGAAGGAATTGAGGGATGTAAAGGGCATAATCTACAAAGAGAAGGGCAGGGTCAGAGAGAATACCAACCGCGATCCTCTTGATGTGAATTCCCTGCCATTCCCCGCGTGGGATCTTGTAAATCTGGAGAATTATCGGATGCCTATAATCGGCGAGAGCTATGTCCTTCTGGCCACAGGGAGGGGATGCCCCTACGATTGCACATTCTGCGTCTCAACCTCCTACTATGGAAAGAGGTTCAGGTGCCGGGAGGTTGATTCAGTAATCCGGGAGATCCACTACGACAGGTCTATGGGCATAAGAAACTTCTTCTTCTTCGTTGAAACCTTTACCCTGAACAAGAAATTCGTTCTTGAGCTTTGTGACAGAATCATTGACGAAAAGCTCGACATCCGGTGGGTATGCAACTCAAGAGTAGATACTGTGTCTCTGGAGGTGCTTGAAAAGATGAAGGAAGCAGGATGCTGGCTCATCTCCTTTGGCATAGAAAGCAGCAGCCAGAAAATCCTTGACAATGTTAAGAAGGGCATCCGGCCTGAGCAATCAGAGAGGGCGGTAAAGATGGCCCATCAGGCAGGTATTGCAACTATCGGGCACTTCATCTTCGGCCTTCCGGGTGAAACGGAAGACTCAATAGAAAAGACCATAAAATTCGCCAGAGGAATTCCCCTCAATTTTGCAGAATTCTACCTTGCAACGCCCTTCCCCGGTTCAGAATTGTTCAACGAGATTGAGAGTAGAGATTACAACGAAATTAATTGGGATGAGGTGGGGTACTCTCACCAGAACCTCTGTAAGGGAATAGAGCTTGAAAAATTCAGAAAAAGGGCATATATCGGATTTTACCTGCGCCCCCGGCTGATTCTCAGAGACATGAGGCTCTTCGGCCTGCGCAACCTGCCGAAACTCATAATCGGAGGGATAAGGTTTCTGATAGACATCTAATATTATATACAAAAATAAGATTACACCACCATGTAATCTGTTCCTATGCCGGTGATGGAACTATCATCGGCTTCTTTTCCTTTTCCAGTTCCTCTTTGACTGTCTGCTCTGAGAAGTGTTCTGTAACTATCATTGAATAAAATTTAAACCTCCAATCTTAATCCCTACTCTCTATCCTAAAATGTATGTTCTCGGCATCTGGGACGGCCACGATTCAGGAGCTGCAATAGTGCGGGACAACCGAATTCTTGTCGCTGTTAATGAGGAAAGATTCACAAAGAGGAAACTGGATGTTGGCTTCCCGGAGAATTCTGTCAGGGAATGTCTGAAATTCCTGAACCTGAAGCCCACCCACATCCAGAAAATCGCTGTCACGACGACAGACTTTGCGAAGACCTTAACCAGAATAGTTCCGGGTATGAAGGACAAATACTATCTTTTTCGGAGGAGGAAGGTTCCACGACCACCCCTGGACGAATTCAGAAGGCATCTCAAATACACAGTTACTGAGATAAAAGAGCTGCCCCTGTGCAGGGAGATAAGCAGCCTTTACTTCAGAAGGCATCTCAACCGGCTTGGTTTCAGGGACTACAGGCTTCATTGGATAGATCACCATACCGCTCATGCAGCTGCTGCAGCACTCTGTAGCGGCTTTGAGAAGACACTGGCGATAACCCTTGATGGAGTCGGAGACGCACTTTCAGGAACAATCAACATCTTTGAGAATGGAGAATTAAAGAGAATCTCCTCCATTCCCGCAAGGGACTCCTTTGGAATCTTCTATGAGCAGATTACTACTCTTCTGGGAATGAGGGAATTGGAGGACGAGGGAAAGGTTATGGCCCTCGCGGACTTTGCTTATCCCATTCCTGATGAAGAAAATCCCCTTATGGGCTTCTTTGAGGTTAATGGTCTTCAGGTTAAATGCAGATATTCAACAAGGGGGAAATACAGTCGGCTGAAGAGAATTCTCTGGAATACCCCCCGGGAAGAACTGGCATTCATGGCCCAGAGAACTATAGAGAAGCACATCACACAGTTATTCAGGAACGCAATTGAAGAAACAGGGATAAATAATATTTGCTGGTCCGGGGGAATTGCATCCAATATCAAGGTAAATCTAAAGGCAAGGCACGAAACAGGGATGAAGAACTGGTTTGTATTCCCCCATATGGGTGATGGTGGCCTCGCCGCCGGAGCTGCCCTCTATCTTTCCCTGCAGGAAACCGGCAAACCTGCAAGAAGGCTTGAGAATGCCTATCTGGGCAATAAATTTGATAATAATGAGATAGAGGAATCCCTCAGGAAATATAAACGGAAGGTAAGCTTTGAATACCGGGAGGACATAGCGAAGTATTCCGGCGAATACCTGGCCGATGGGAATTTTATGTTATGGTACCAGGGCAGGATGGAGTTTGGTCCCAGGGCACTGGGTAACCGGTCCATTCTGGCTCCTGCATCCCCTGTTGAGATTAAGGATAAGCTTAATTTACAGATAAAGAAACGAAGCTGGTTCCAGCCATTTTGTCCCTCTCTCCTGGAGGAACATGCAAAGAGGATATTCTCCGATGTTGATTCATACGACCGGTTCATGACCATGGGCTACCTGTCGAGGCCGGATATTCGGGATAAAGTCGTTTCTGTGATTAATGTGGATGGCTCGGCAAGGCCGCAGATGCTCGGCGATGAGAACCCGGGATTCAGAAAACTCCTGAAGACAGTTGCGAAGAATACTGGACTCGGCGTTGTTCTGAACACCAGTTTCAACCTTCATGGATACCCCATAGTCTGCACACCCGGAGATGCCCTTGATATGATGCTCAGGTCAGGGGCCCCTGTAATGGCCGCCGGAAACTTCCTCATTGAACTTAAGAGATAAGATGGGTTCAAGACATTTGATAGATAAAATCCTGACAGGAATTCTGCCTCCCCTCATCGCCGTAAATGTTTTTGCAATCATTGCATACCTAGTTGTAAATCAGAAAGACCTTGGAATAAATCCCAATAGGCTTATGGACATTATGCCCTGGTTCTTTCTGGTCAATTTCATCCTTATTCTCCTTCTGATTCTGCTAAATCTTAAGAACATTAATCAAGAATTCAGAGGCATTAGCACCAGAGCGTGGGTCCTGATGATAGCTATAATCCTCCTGGGATTCTTCCTGCGGGAATTCATCGTCCCCCATACGCACAGGATATTCTTTGATGAGGACCTCTACTCCGGGATAGGGAATTCTATCGCGAAGGAATTCAGGGCTATAATGTGCAACTACGGAACGCCAGAGCACTGTAGAGAGGGGATTCTCAACAAGGACCCGTCGGGCTGGCCATTCATCCTTGCCATATTCTATTGGCTGTTTGGCTCGGGGGAGAGGCTTGCCTTTATCCTCTCAGTAATTATTGCAACCCTATCCATACCTCTTGTCTTTCTGGTAGTATATCCTCTGAGCAGAAATGAAACTGCCGGCTTATACGCTTCTCTTCTGTTTGCCCTGACCCCTGCTCATCTCATCTGGTCGGGCTCTATCGCAACCGAGGTTCCCTTCGCATTTTTTTCTCTCCTTAGCATCCTTGCCTATCTCCTCTATTTTGAGAGCCACTCCCTGAAAGCACATCTTCTGGGAGCATTCCTTCTTGCATATACTGTCCAGATAAGGCCGGAGGGCGCAATCTTCATAGGGCTCATTGTCGTAATGTTCCTCCTATTCGAAACCGGTCTGCTCAGGAAACTACATAGCTGGAGGTTCTGGCTCCCCTGGGTGCTTCTCTTTATCCTGTTAACTCCTCATTTCATGCAGACATACATGAACAGGGGGGGCAACTGGGGCGCCCCCTCCGGGGAGAAACTGGGCTGGCGCTACTTTAAAGGAAACCTTACAAAGAATACACTCTTCTGGTACAGCGGAGAAATGCACCCCCTCTTCTTCACCTTCCTTGCGATTATGGGGGTGATATATCTGCTACGGGATAAGAAAAGCCTCCTTTTCAACCTTGCATGGTTTTTCATATTCTTTACCCTCTTTCTCTTCTTCTATGCCGGGAGCGTTGATAATGGGGGTATAGGGTTCAGGTTCATCAATCTCTACTGTGCCCCTGCTGCAATTTTAGGAGGCTACGGGGCGTTCATGCTGCATCGAATTCTGTCAAAGGGGTTGGGGTCCGAAAAGGTTGCTGTCTTCATAATGATTTTCCTGATATCTATCTCGTTCCTGTTTCTGTCCACTTTCCCTTATAAAACCCTTGTGGATATACTCGGCAATCCAAAGCAAGGGATTAGATATTTCCTTACAAGTGAAAGGCAGTATCCTACAAGAGAAATGGCCTCCCTGACTCTCCCCCTTCGGATCCCGGCAGCTGCTGCCAATGGAGCTATAACCTTCCACCCAGCAAATGTGGTTCTTAACCTATCCTACTCTCGGGTGGTCTCATTTATCCTCACCCCTGATAGGCAGGCACAATATGCGAGAGATATGCATGACATTCTGGTCATGCCGAACATGGATAGAATCAATGGTGACTGCTGGGTGATGACCCACAACCCGAGCATTTTTCTGGTTGAGGGAAAGAATTCCCTGCAGACATGGTTCGGAACCAATGACGCAGTAATGAGCAGGATATTCAATGAATCAAGTTGTGTAATGTGGCTCGAGGGTGCATGGTGTCTCTTTCCACCATACAAAGAGGGAATATGCAAGAAGATGCACACGCTATACAACCTCACAGTCTTTGACAGCTATACACGGCCCGAGAACACAAAGCAAAAATTCACCCTTTATATGGTGAGGAGAAAGTAGAAAGGATCTCTTTATCTTTTAGTCCACGAGATATATGTCAAACACTGCCCCCCCTGATGACTTTGCGATCGCCCTTGAATTCAGACCAACGACTCCGGTGTCTATGTCATATAATTCAGATCAACCTATAAAGTCAATCTGGATTAGGGCAGGATTTGAATCTACTCTTTTTCATTATCCTGCACAGAAAACCCTTAACCTCTATCCTTTTTTAAATACCCCTTCCAGTTTGTCCTCGTAATCATAAGAAAGCTCCAGTGCCTTAATGCCCATCCTGGTTATCCTGTATCCCGCCACTTCTCTACCACTTCCTGTTTTGGTTATTGCGCGCTCTAGTGCACCCAGATTTATCAATTCCTTAAGCCTTGATGAGATCGTGCTGGGGGAATACCTCCTGCCTGTTCTCTCATTCCTTAGCTCTCTAAACTGCTTGAAATACCTTGGTTTCTCGTCCTTCATGGACTCAAGCAAGTCCAGCGCTCCTTCCGACAAGATCATATCCAGCCACCTGAATCTTCTTTTACTCAAGTCCATTCCGACTACTCAATTATGACTTATAAGACTTGAGTATTTATATCTGGACTTGAATACTTAAATAGTCCAAAATAATGGATTTAATTTCATTATAATGTAATACCTGATAATCTGATACTATCTGCTCTCAAAATGAACTGGAAGGACACCAAACTCGGCTTATTCTCTGCTGGTGCAGGGGTGGGTTTATTCGGGGGTTCAGGAATTCTCATTATGGGCAGGGAGGTAATAGGGCTTATTGCATTTCTGCTCGGTGTCTGGAATCTCTATTTTATGTTCATACACCTGGATATGGAGGAAATGAAGGCCAGAGAATTTGCCATGAAGTACCCTGGCTTTGCTCTTATCCTCCTTTCCACGTACCTGTTCTGGGGGTGGGGTTACTCAATCGGCAACTTTGCTATATTCTCAGCTGCCCTGCTTCTTGTCTATGCGGGGCTTGATTTCAGGAGGAGACGATTTATGCTGGATAAGAAAAAATGGAGCGAGTAGAATGGCTGATTTTTCACTCAAACGGTTCGTAGGAATCTCGATAATCCTGCTGCTGTCTGGAATCTTCCTGGATTCCTACACTACCTATCTTCTTTTTGATCCCAGCATGGATGACCTCTTGAGATGGAGAAAGTAGTATTTTTCTATTCTGAATCTGATATCCCTATACCTGTTCTATATGCCGAGGTGGCAGAGCTTGGACTAACGCGCGGGCCTGGAAAGCTCGTTTCTCTTTGGGGAAGCTTGGGTTCGAATCCCAACCTCGGCGAACATTTACTTTACTCTATACCTCAACACAAGAATCTCATCCAGCTTCTCCTCGCCGATGAGCTCCAACCTTACCTCCTTTCCTTCCTGAAAGCCCTCACCATCAGCAAGGGTCGGCGCATTCTTTCCACCGAAGAGCTTCGGTGCGATAGCAACATAGAATTCATCAACTAACCCTGCCTTGAGGAATTCAAAGTTTATCCTGCCCCCACCCTCAATCATCAGCCTCCTGACTCCAAGGGAGGCAAGCACTTTAACGACCTTCTCCGGCTCCGGCCTTTCACCGGGCAGGAGGAATATCTCCGCACTGTTCTTCAGTTCCTCAATCTTCAATGCATCTGAATCCTCAGAGGCAAATAGGATTACCCTTGCATTTCCATGAGTCATAAACTCGGAATCCAGATTCAGTCTGTCAACCCTGCCCAGGGTTACTTTAATGGGGTTTTCCGGCATGCTCCTTTCCACCCTTTCCTTTCTCAGCTTCTCTGACTTTACCGTCAGCCTTGGGTCGTCTTCGACGGCGGTATTCATCCCGACGAGGATCGCATCTGCACTGGCCCTTAGTCTGTCAACCCGTTCCATGTCTCTTTTGTTGGAAATCTTCACCTGCCTCCTCTCATGGGTAGAAATCTTTCCATCTATGCTCATGGCACAGTTTATGAAGATGAATGGTTTATCTTCCATTTTCACATAAATTCACTCAGTCCTACCTGCTTTGAGAGGTCGTTGGTAAAGAGAGAGTCTATATCCCTCTTTAACAGCATGAGCCTCTGGTTCATGTAGGGTGAGCATTTATACCTCTTGCACAGGTCAGCTGAAATTTCCAGATATTTTCTTATCGATCCCTCTGAAACGGTGAGGAGAAGTCTGTCTCCACATCTTGTACATCTCCCGGACAGGGGGACCCTTCTATACGATGCATTGCATTTCACGCATCTGAATTTCTGTCTTGTAAACTTTCTCAGATTTCCGTATATGTCACGGAGGAAGTGGGAATTTATCACAAGTTCTGCAACAACCCGCTCGTCTATAGCGCGAATCTTCTCCGCCACCCTGAGCTGGGCGTTGACCTTTTCCTTCATCTTGCCGAGCCTCAGGTATCTTGATTTTACAACAGGGCCAGTAATGTCTCTGGTGGAGTGGGTAAAATTCAGGCCGGAGAAGGGATTTGTATCTATGACATTATCCACTGTCTTTATCCCAACATCAGAAGGGTTTATCCTCTGCCATGTCTTCTCGTAGAATTCCAACGGATAATCCTTTATTATTTCCATTTTGTGCGCTTCATCATCCACCTCCTTTGGGTTCATTATCGTCGTTATTACCAGAGGGGCGTCCATCTTCCCTCCCCTTTCTTCTGGAAGATATTTCTTGGAGAAGTTTATCAAGGTATCTAAGATCAGCATTAAGGAATCCTCGTCTCCATCGCAATTTCGACGTTTCGCCGCATGCCAGAATGGATGTGCATAGCAAACAGCTGCATTATTAAATCCAATAATCCTGCCAACTATTCCAGCAGATGTGTGAGGAGCAAGACCGACGACAAGATGCCCCAGCAAATCTTCTGGCAGCGTGGCATTATAAAATCTGGGCATGCCGTAGAATCTCTCGAGGAGATCATCAATAAACAGTGAGACCCTCAGGAGGTAATCCCCTGCCTTCTTTGGTATTATGACATCCTGGACCTTCAACTCCACGATCTGCTCCGGATTCTTAAGTTCCTCCCCTAGATAATCCTTTTCATATCCCAGTTCTCTCAGTTTTTTGATACTCATCCCGACCTCCGCCGGCTTGAAATGAGTGAGGGGTGCATCAGTTGCATCAAATCTTATTGAGCCGTCCTTGAAGACGAAAACCTCGTTTTTTGCCCTCAGGATTCCCTTCTCCAGCGGTTCGGGAATCTTGTCCTTAGATATCATTCCCTTTACACCCTTTACATTCAGGACGCGCCCAACCTTTTTGGTGGCGTTGCTCCACAACTTAGCTATGTTTATATCTTTTACCTCAACTCCTTTCAGCGAGGTGTTCTTTCCACATCGCGGGCACTTTGAGAATATGGTGTTTATCCTGCAGTTGCTGCATTCATAGTTTGCAATATCTACCCTGATTGTATTGTTCTCAGCCGCGACCCTTATGTCTCTCTCTCTCCCTCCATAGTCTCCGATCGGGAACAAGGAATGCACAGCTGGCTGCATCTTCCTTTCCCTGGCCTTCTCTGGCCGTCCCATTCTTGCTCCGATATATGTCCCTGCTCTGGCCCTTATTTTTATTGGAGAAACTGTCTGGATGAAACCCAGGGCAGTTTTTTCAGTAGATTCATCTATCCTCTGATTAAATTCATCAAGGGTGAATCTTACTCCATCATAAGCCCCTGTTGGATATAGGAGAGGCAGATATTCCTCAATCACAATAAGATTTTTATCGACCTCATGAGGAACGCCCAGCAGCTCGAGAATTCTTTTTGCCTCCGGTTTGTTTTCCACAATAAGCCTGCCGTTTCTGATCCCTCCTGATGAAAGCCACCCAATTAGCAGTTTCAACGCCTCTTTATCGATATCCTCCCAGAAATAGGTGTATCGTGGATGAAGAGGTATGGAGAATTTCTTTGCAAGCTGCACGGCTTCCTCTGCTGATGGAGGCATCAGAGGGATTCTGTCGCTCATTTTTATTGCCTCCAATCTCCACCACTCTTCGCAGTATCCCGCAGGAAGCAGGGGGGTGTTGGTTTGCAGGAAATCTCCATAGCTTATAAGAATATCCCCAAGGAAGAGGATTTCTATCACCTCTCTGCTAATCTTCCTTGCATATTCCTCACTTTCCACCCTGACAACGCTGCCGTCCTTGAGCCGGACTATCGGGCCATCAATCTCATTACAGTTTGTTATTACGCAACCCTTCCCGGGCCTCTCGACCTTAACCTGGGTTCCTGTTGCAATGAATTCATCAAGCAGAATCATTGTGGCAGGGTGTATTGCCTTGGCTGCAATTCCTGTGGCTCTACTCCTTCCGTATCTCAACCTGAAAGCACCCTTGGCTGAGGGGGCTGCAAAGACTGGCCTTCCCCCAACGGTCTCGGACATGAACAGATCCAGCGGCTTTATATCTCTGTTGCTGTCCACCTTCTTGCTCTTCTCTACACCTGAAAGCCAATCCCAGTCCAGCCCCATGCTGGAGGCGTGTTTCATAAGCTTGGTGGATTTCTGTGCTATTCCCTCAGCGATTACCAGGCACATACCCCCCCTTATCCTGTTTGTTTCAACCCTTTTTAGGTCCCTGTGAACGGAGACCTCTCTCTTCTCAGTTGGATCCCCATCAACGCATACAGGGAGGTTTTTTACGATGAACATTATGTCCTTCTCTGTTGGGAGATACTGCAACCTTGTAACTCTGTCATTATATACTCTGATCTCCTCAACATAACGTTCTATCTCATCCCCTGTTGGACGATAGCCCTGCAGTCCTGTCTTTGTTCTCAGGTAATCCCCTATAAGAACTGCCAGTCCCTGTGCCGTTCCCCCCGCGCTCCTTATCGGTCCGGCGAAATAGATGGAGAGATACTCCGAGCCGTCGGGATTGCTGTTTATCTTCACCTTTGATATCCCCTCAATCGGAGCGGCGACCACCCCCTCCGTAATTATGGCAAGACCTGTCCTGAGAGCCTGCTCAATTCTCTTCTCCTTTACAGGGTTTGGAATCTCTGACATGTCCCCCAGAAGGTGGTCCAGAATCTTCGTAAGGTTCTCCCTCCCAAACTCCTTAATCTTTGTTGAGATCCCCTTTGGCCCTACAAGACCCTCAACCCTTGTTGCCAGGTCCCCTGCAGGGAGAGATTCAACATTAAGGTCAGGGTCATTGCCCTCTGCACGGGCTTTGGCTGCTATCCCATATGCCTGGGCTATCTTCTCTCTCAGTTCTACAAAATACTTTTCCATAATGGACCTGTCTTCAAAATTTCGCAATGTTATACAATGCCTTCCAGCGGAAATAAGGCAGAAAAGGTTGCTTAGAAGTGAACAACAGAAACCTCGTGATTCATAAGATTTATGATTGGGACACGGGCGGGGGTGGGTTCGTGCCCCTGCTCCTCCTGATACTTTGTTTTGGATTGAAATGTTCCTGAATTTATTATCTTTACACCCCGGTAGTCTGCATAGCCGTTTGTATGCACATGCCCTGCATGGAATATATCCGGGATGTCCTTTATGGCAAGATAATCCTCTTTCTCTGGTGATATGTTGTCTCTGCCATAGCTTGGTATGAGATACCTTCTCTTGAAATATTCAATCATCGCAATCTCCGGTCTTGAATAGGTGCAGTTTGCCAGAGAGCCGATTGTCGTATCCAGAGAGGCTCCATGATATATCAGGGTCTTGACTCCATGAGTTGAGACCGTTGCAGGGTTTCCAACAATATGCACATTATCAATCTCATAGAGACGGCCTCCTATGTCCCTATCCAGTTTGGGCTGTGGCTCTGCACCTCTAACGGCATCATGATTACCCATAGCAAGCACCACCTCAATATAATCCGGGACCCTCTCAATAAGAGATGCAAAAAAATCATATTGTTTATAGATGTCAGGTATGGAAAGTTCATTTTCCTGTTTTGGGTATATCCCAACACCATCAACCAGATCCCCAGCGACAAGGATATATTTTATATTCTGAAATTTTTCATGGTTGTTGCACTTAAGATTCAGACAGTCCAGAAAGTGATTGAATTCCTTTTCAAGGAAGAGATAGCTGCCCACGTGTGTATCTGAAATAAGGGCAATAGAAACCTCCTCTTCGGCCGAATTGGTCCTGTTGTCAAGAGGTATGTCGGGCTGGAAGATTTCGTTTGCAATGAAAAGATTGTTGTGCATCTTGCCCTTTATGCCTATCACCTCATCAAGCATGATTCTGCTGTACATCTCATCCATCTGGTGATTGTTACCCTCTGGAATGAGAACACTCAGGTCCCCTGTGGGGTCCTCCACGTCAAGGAACCTATATCCTCTGCTACTTTCCCTCTTCTCAGTTACCATAACGATTATGGATGTCGTGTCTCCGGGGTGCTGTTTAACAGCACGTATAGGGACGCTACCCCTGAGAACATCCCTGTCCCTTAGTATCTCCCTGATGTTCTGATACTTTCGGTTGAAGTATCCTACAAAGTCTTCTATCCTGCCCTCACAGGTGGACCTCTTTGTTATGTCTCTTTCCTCAAATATCTTCAGTTCGGAATCTATCTCTTTTGCGAAGATGCTCTTCCCCGGTCGCTCCACATGTATCTTCTCTCTCTCGTTTTCAGTGCTACTCTTCCCCTGATCAATGCCAGTTCCCCCTGCCCCCTCCTTATCAATCCCTTCTACCTTCTTCTCACCAACCCCTTCTACCCTCTTCTCATCAATACTCCCTACTCTCCCCTCACCAACCCCTTCTACCTTCTTCTCATCCGGAACGAATTCCTGCAGGAATTCATCTGTAACGAGCCAGAGATTCCTATCCTTCGCTACCCTCAGGATCTCGTTTATATCCAGCTCATGTTCGGAAATTCTGTCAAGCCCGCCTGAGCTAAGAATTATTCCTTTTTCTGCAAATTTTCTGGCTATTCCCTCTTCCGTCCTCAACAAAATCACCTAATCCTCCCTGAAAAAATTCCTTATTTTTTCGACAACCACGGTTCCTGCATTGATCTGGGCCTCATTAGTTGAAGCGCCAAGATGCGGGAGCAGGACAACGTTCTCCAGATCCTTGAGTGGGTTCTCTCCCGGGGGTTCCTTCTCGAAGACATCCAGAACGGCGCCATTTATCCTGTTCTCTTTCAGGGCATTATAAAGGACACTCTCGTTGATTATCCCCCCTCTTGCTATATTCAGTATAACTGCCGAATTCTTCATGAGTCCTATCTCACGCTCGTCTATTAGGTTTCTTGTATCTTCTGTTAACGGAATGTGCAGCGTCACTATGTCAGACCTCCTGAGCAATTCATCAAGCTCCGCGTACTCGGCGTTGAATTCCTTTGCATCCTCGGCAGTTATGTTTGGGTCATGGACAAGGATGTCCATTCCAAATGCCCTTGCCCTTATTCCAACCTCTTTACCAATCCTGCCAAAGCCCACAATACCCAGAATCTTTCCATAGAGCTCGTTGCCAATGAATCTGTCTCTCTCCCATTTGCCTTCCCTCATGCTTCTATCTGCGTGGTGTATCCTCCTGAACAGGGTTATCATTGAGCCAATAACCAGTTCGGCCACGGCAATGGTGCTTGCCTCCGGAGAATTCACAACTCTTATTCCCTTCTCTTCCGTTGCCTTTAGGTCTATGTTATCAAGTCCGACTCCAGCCCTGCCGATAATCTTCAGGTCGCTTGCCTCTATAAGCCCTCTTGTAACCCTGGTTCCGCTTCTCACAATCAGCGCCTCATAACCGGGGATCTTCTCCACAATCTCCTCCGGTGAATGTCCGTAGAATTCCTCAACCTCGGCAAAGGCAGTTGCCTCTTTTATTGCAACAGGATGGATTTTGTCAGTAATCAGAATCTTTGGTTTCATGTATTACTATATGAGTG
>WALD01000081.1 GCA_015523055.1 Candidatus Altarchaeota archaeon | reverse complement strand
GCTTAGAAGCATCAGAAGAGATTATTATAATCCAAATCCATCTATTTTAGCCCCGCACTTCGGGCATTTGGAGTCCTTTATCCTGTTCTCATTAATACTGAATAGATACCTGTCTATCAGGAGTTCGCCGCAGGAATAGCAATATGTATTCTCTCCAGAATCTCCGGGCAGGTTTCCTGCATATACGTATCTTAAGCCTGCTTCAAGCCCGATCTTCCTTGCCTTATGGATTGTATCAATGGGGGTTGGTGGCAGGTCTTTCATCATGTAGTCTGGGTGGAATTTACTCAAATGCCAGGGGGTTTCTTTGCCCAGCTCATCTCTGATGAATTCTGCAACCTGCCTCAATTCATTCACAGAATCATTCAGGGTTGGAATGATCAGGGTGGTAACCTCAACCCATATTCCCAATTCCTTCATCAGTTTTAGATTATTGAGAATTGGCTCCAGTCTTGCACCACAAATCTCCTTATAGAACTTCTCGGTGAAACCCTTAAGATCGACATTTGCTGCATCTAGATATGGTTGAATCTCTCTCAGCGCCTCCTCCGTCATAAAACCATTCGTAACAAAAACATTCCTCAGTCCCTCCCTCTTTGCGATTCGTGCTATATCATATGCGTATTCAAAGAAGATGGTGGGTTCAGTATAGGTATATGCAATGCTTTTGCATCCGCTTGATTTTGCCTCTTTGACTATCTCCTCTGGAGAGATATCATCACCCTTTGCCTCCCCTTCCCCCCTTAAACCCTGGCTTATCTCCCAGTTCTGGCAGAATTTGCACCTAAAATTGCACCCCTGTGTTGCGATTGAATAACTGAGAGTCCCGGGTAGGAAGTTGAAGAGTGGTTTCTTTTCTATTGGATCGATGTGGGTTGCTATGGCCTTTCCGTAGACCAGAGAGTAGAGGGTCCCGTTCCTGTTCTCTCTAACGCCACATATACCCCGCTCACCATCAGCTATTAAGCAGCGATGATTGCAGAGATTACATCTTACCCTGTTATCTTCAAGCTTTTCATAGAGCATTGCTTCTTTCATCTTGATTAATTATTAGTTTTTGAATCTATTTAATCTTCATGTCTTATATCAGAATTCCGAAGGAAAGAATTGCGGTGCTAATAGGCAGAGGGGGGAGTATAAAAAGAGATATAGAGAGGAGATCCAAATGTGAACTTGTAATAGATGACGGCTTTGTGGAGATTCTTGGTGAGGGCATGGATGCATGGATTACCAGGGATATAGTTCAGGCAATTGCACGGGGATTTAACCCGGAGATTGCCCTACGACTGTTTAACGACGGATACTCTTTTGAGATGATAAGGCTGGATGATTTCGTCCACAGCGAGAAGGATATGATAAGGAAGAGGGGCAGGGTGATAGGGAAGGGTGGAAAGGCCCAGAGGGTGATCGGGGACCTGACAGAAACCTATATCTCTGTCTATGGCAAAACAATAGGCATTATCGGAACGTATGAGGGGGTGCATCTGGCAAAGGAGGCTGTGCTCAGGCTTCTGAATGGAGCAAGACACGCTTCAGTATATCGTTTTCTGGAAAATGCAAGAGGCGAGGGATTGTAGCCCTGAGGCAGGAACCTCAGCCCCCGTTGTCAATTTTAAGTCCTGAATCTCATTAGTATATATGGATGGTAAAGGAAAGGAAAGGCACGCAGATGACCTGTTTAAGGAGTTCAAGGAGACATCCATAACCGAATTCTTCAGGAAGAATAAGACCCATCTTGGATACTCTGGGAGTATAAGGTCTCTTACTACGGTAATTCATGAGATGGTTACGAATTCTCTCGATGCCTGTGAGGAAGCAGGAATTCAGCCAGATATTTCTGTAGCCATTAAGAAGCTTGGAAACGATCACTATCTCATTAGGAGTGAAGACAATGGTCCTGGAATTCCCATCAGGCACATCTCTGGTGTCTTCGGGAAAATGCTTGCAGGAACAAAATTCCACAGGAATATACAACTCAGGGGCCAGCAGGGCATTGGCGTGGCGGGGGTCACTCTGTTCTCCCAGATAACAACTGGAAAGCCCATAAAAATAAAGACATCCACAGGAAAGGGGAAGGTCAACGAGATAGCTCTGATGATAGATATTGCCAAGAATAAGGCCGACATCCTGAGCAATAATGAATACAGCCAGTACTGGAGAGGAACAGAGATTGAGTGTGAATTAAAGGGAGTGAATTTCACCCTGAGGGAACAGGGTCCCTTTGAATATCTCAGACGGACAGCAATAGCGAACCCCCACGCAAAGATTACCTTTACTGACCCTGAAGGTAGAAGGACCATCTTTGAGAGATCAACTGAGAAGGTCCCCAAACCTCCGGTGGAGATAAAGCCCCATCCGAAGGGCACTGAGGTTGATGATCTTGTGAATATGGCAAAGATTACCGATGGTAGGAAGGTCAGTTCCTTCCTTACCTCTACATTCTCGAGAATGAGCAACGCCAAGGTAAAGGAGATCCAGAAGATTATAAATGAAGGCGATGCTCCATTTGATCTTAACAAAAGCCCGAAGAAACTGACATGGGCGGAGTGCGAGCAGATTATAAATGCAATAAAAGAGATAAAGTTCCTTGCCCCCCCCACTGAGGGTTTACAGCCAATTGGGGAGGAACAGATAAGAAAGGCCATCCTTAACATACTTGACCCAGAATTTGAGGCTATATTAACAAGGAATCCGACCGCCCATTCGGGAGGCGTTCCCTTCCAGGTTGAGGTGGCAATAGCCTATGGTGGGCAGGCCGGCAGGAATATAGGCGACGGCACGAAGGTGGAAATCATGAGATTCGCAAACAGAACTCCATTACTTTTTGACTCCGGTGCATGTGCTATTACAAAGTCGGTCAATTCAGTGGAGTGGAAGAGGTACGGCATAAAAGATTTTGATAATTCTCCAACAACTATCCTCATAAATGTTGTTTCTACATACATCCCATATACCTCGGCAGGGAAGCAGAGCATAGCTGATGATGAGGATATAATGAAAGAGATCAGGATGGCTCTGATGGAGGTAGGCAGGAAGTATCAGATATTTTACTCAAGGCAGAAGAGAGACATGGAAAAAGAAGTCAGAAAACAGATCCTGATGCGTTATAGCACAGAACTTGCAGCAGGACTTGCAAATATTACAGGAAAAAAAGAGGAGGAAATTCTTAAGAAATTAAATACGCTTGTGCTTGAGAAACTGAAGCTGGAGGATGAGCTAGATACCCTTGAGGAGGATGAAGAGGAAGAGATTGAAGACGATTCTGGGATTAAGGATCCTGAGGAAGGAATGGTGAGTGGAGCAGAAAATGGAACGTGATCAGATAATAAAGAGGATAGATGAACTTGGGAATAGCATTATGAAGGAGATAGATAATATGGAGAGCCCGAGGATGAGCATACCACAGAGGAATTTGAATAATATTAAATTCAACAAGGCCAAGAATCTGCTTGAGCTTGGTGATAAAAAATCCAGTAGGAGTTTTATGAACATTGCCCATTCAAAGAAATTCATGCAGACTGTCCTGATTGCAGGGAAATGTAAGGAGCTGGTTGAGAGGAATAAGACTGCAAGCATAAGAGAGCTCTACTACCAGTTGAAGCATGCGATTACTGATTCTAAAGAAAACACATTTGATGACCAGAGTGAGAGCGACCCACTAATAGTAGACCTTGAGACCATGCTCAGGACATTAAGAGAGGAGCTTCATCTCAAGGCAGATGACAAAGGCACCCTTATAGGCAATATCGTGATTGAAGACTCTGGAGATTTCATAGACTGCTCCAGGCTTGGAAGAAGCGGTCTTTCTATCCCTTCCATTGTAGAGCACTATAAATTTCATGATGTAAAAGCAGATTATGTTCTTGTGATAGAAACAGGGGCTATGTTTGACAGACTTGTTGAGGAGAAATATCAGCAGAAGAACAATTGCATCATGGTATCTACAAAGGGGCAGGCAGCGAGGGGTTGCAGAAGACTGGTACATAGATTAAATCATGATCTTGGGCTTCCAGTTATCATGTTTTCCGATGGAGACCCATGGGGCTACTATATATACTCTGTGATGAAGGCAGGTTCTATGGCCCTCGCACATGAATCCAGAAGACTCGGCACCCCGCAGATGAAGTTCGTTGGTATGACAATGGATGATATCGACACATATGACCTGCAGAAGGTTACTGAAAAGCTGAAGGACATTGATAAAAAGAGAATTTCAGAATTGCTTCGCTACCCGTGGTTTCAGAAAAAGGAGTGGGTAAAGCAGCTAAACCTTATGTCTGAGAAGGGGCTGAGGATAGAACAGCAGGCCCTCGCTTCTAAATCACTGGAATTTGTTGCCGAGGAATATCTTCCCCAGAAGATTGAAAAGAGCCAGCTTCTGCCGTAGCACGATGAATTTTATCAAAGAATTGTTTGAAGGCGACTCTGAGCAGGACTGGATTCACCAGAGATTTATAAGGTATGGGAAGGGGGAATTCTCAGGCCCATATATTTCCATCAAGAAAGTCGGGGATTTCCTGAAAATTAGGTCCAGTGCAGATTACATAAATATTCTTGGGATGCTACTGGTAGAGACATTCTCTGGCATTCTAAAAGTGGAGGGCAGCATCCTATCAAGGGAGAAGATTGACACCTATATCGAAACCATCAGCCTTGGCATAGTAAAGGCCGGAAGGGAGAAGGGGATTTTCAGTTACAGGGTGAAGGGTGAGGTGAATTCCAATGCCCTTGCAGAGCTGTATTCAAAGCTGAAGGGGGGTGTACTGCTCCTTAATCTCTCAGGCAGTAAAGTGGGTCTTAATGTCAAGAAAAGGCTGCCCAAACCCGGTTCAACGCGGGATGAAAAGTTCTGCACCTGCACGCTGGAGCAGGACAATAGAATTCTAAACGAACTCTGTTTTGATGTGGATGTCAAAGAGTTTAAAGAGATTGAAATCTCCCACACCTACCGGATTGATGAGATTATAGTCCCGGAGGACTGCAGGGACATCTCCCTCGCCAGGGTTCTTGCAAAGAGGAAGGGCTCCGTCAGAAGGAGTGTAAGGATTGACGGTTCATTGCATGAAACTGAAAGAGAGCTGTTTGTCTGAGATTTATAATATGAGATCAATAGATTAAGGACTATAGTATGAAAATCTACACCTCTTTATTGATGATTATAGCTATTTTATTTAGTGGTTGTATAGGAAATCAGCCACGACCCGGCCCTACGGGAGGGGTAACATATACCTGCCCGGGAGGGTGGTCGATAACAGATGAGGTGGACTATGGCAGAATTGGGCATTACAGCGCCTGCAAGAAGGAGGGCAAAGATTCAAGCGGTGTCTTTATCTTATCGTGGTTTGGAAGGGAGCAGAGGCTAAATGAACTACTGGGTGATATGCAAAATAATCTGAAAACGGGGTACAGTGATAAAGGGGTAGATATAAGGTTCTCTGAGCCAGAGGATGCCGTCTTTAGGGGCTATGATGCTCTGGTTTCGGACTATAGCTTTTCCCTTGAAAAGATTGGTTATCGAGGAAAGATCATAGCATTCAGGTGCGGGGGCAAGGGTATTGTCATTCTGTCACAGGAGGCGGAGAAGGACCATGACAGATACCTTGCAGATTTTGAGGGACTCGGGGATTCTATAAAGTGCGATTCCGGGGGATAGAGAATTCTGGCTGATTGAAAATGACAAATCATAGATTCGCAATTTATTTCGAATCTCACTTATGATATATTCTGCTGGGAAGATGGAGTGTAGCCCCACAGTAACCTCCGGGTTCATTGAAGAGGATTTCCCCTCCTCATCCTAGTTGACCCATGTGGGGCTGATAGTTATGCTGATTGGAGGAATAAATATAATTACCTCATCTGGTGATTTGCATTGGACCCATCAGGATTCTAATGTCAGAACCTGCGATAATGTCAAACCGAAGCTGACATACTCCCCAAGCTAAAGCATAGGGGGTTCTAAGGTCTCCATCATTCCTGGAGTTGCCTCTTTAGGCGTATCAGTGCTGCCTTTGAGTATATCTCTGTCTATACCCAATTGACCTATGTTTTGATCGAGTGCTATATTGAATGAAG
>WALD01000080.1 GCA_015523055.1 Candidatus Altarchaeota archaeon | reverse complement strand
ATGATAGGGTCAGGGTGAAGGAGAATATGATTATTGGACTTAGGGAAGATATTCGGAATATCCTTGGAGCAACGAAGACAAAGCCAGAGAGGATATACCTGTATCCCGCTCCGGAGTGGAAGAGAAAACTCTTTTCCGAAATAAAATCAGGGAAAACGATGCGTGAATTGATGCAGAATTCCGAATTAAAACCGCATGGAAAGGAAATCTCATCCCTGATGAACAGAATAAGGCCCGATGACATAGAGCCATTAATTCTCACCCTCAATGAAGAAACCAGATATCTGTCAGATTCAGTTGATTTCCTGGGGAAGGAGTTCAACTGCGAGATTGAGATTCAGCCCAGAGCCGAGAATGACCCTCAAGGAAAAGCAAAGGTAGCACTGCCAATGAAACCGGGGATCTACCTTGAGTGATCATTTATTTTTAACCTCATCTGGCCCTCAGCCGACTTTACCAGCACTATGAAAAGGTAGAGGCCATAGGACAAGATTATTGCGATTATAATCCCTGTAAAATCATACAGTTGGTCGAGAATCTCCGCAGGGTAGTAATGAGAAACCAACCCAATCCCGTCCTTGATGGCCCAGAGGATTATAGCAGATATCATTACCTTTAGGCTCTTGATAAAGAGAGGTGCTCTGAGAAAGAAGAAGGCTCTAACTCCATCTTTCCGCCTACCATTCAGTTCCTTGACTATGTCCCTTGCTATGAGAAGACATATCAACAAGACACATGTACTCAAAAATTCAAGCATAAGGTTCATCTTCTAAAATATCTTGCCCCTTCTCCAATTCCGGTTGGACTTCGGGCTGTCTCTGACCCTCCTGTTGGTCTTTGCGAATACCCAGATGGGTGCTCTTTTCCTGACCCGGTTCATCCTGGTCAGGATTCCCTTCAGCAACGGTGTCTTCTTTCTTGCCATTCTCTAATTAAAGGATTTGGAGTTTATAAATAAATACAATGTTATGTCCAAAATGCGGGAAGGAAACCAGCAGGGGATTATGCATTGATTGTTTCCTTGAGGATAACCAGATAGGTCTCAGGAGCATAAAGCTAAAGACATGCCCCTCTTGCAATAGGTTCATGTACAGGAGTAAGTGGAATGAAAATCTTGACCGGTTTCTGGAGAGAATTATCAGAGAGAATCTAGTCCATCACCCGGACATAAAAATAAGAGCGATTGAATTCGAATCAGAGGAGAAAAGAAACAGGATAGAAATTGACATCAACCTAACAGCAGAATACAGGGGAGAAAAATTCGAAACCATGCTGAATTCCTCTATAAAGCTGGAAAAGAGGCAGTGTAGGGACTGCAGCCGGCGCTCCAGCGGCTACTACGAGGCAATCCTGCAGTTCAGAATCAAGGAGATTCCCACAGAAAAGGATGTTGATCCAAGGTATGTATCAAAGGTCGAAAAAGTAAAGGGGGGATTTGACTTCTACATAACCTCCCTCAGATATGCCAGGCAGACTGCAGCCCACTACAGCGGGAGGGGATATAAAACAGGAGAATCCCCGAAGCAGGCAGGAGTGAGAAAAGGAAGGAGATTTTACCGCTTCTCCATCTCGATAAAGGAGCCCTGAAATGTTCACATTTATGTAAACAATTGTAGTACCTATCCCTGAATTGTTTACCTTTTTGTAAACAATTTATACCCCCAGAAAATTCTTCATCACTCTCAGCCCTGCATCCCCACTCTTCTCGGGATGGAACTGCGTCGCGAAGATATTGTCCTTCTCTATGACCGACGGAAACTCAATCCCGTAGTCTGTCGTTGCAACTACCATATCCTTATTCTCGGGAACCGAATAATATGAATGCACAAAGTAGAAATAATCATCTGCCTGAATTCCCTCAAGCAATCTGCCCTTTCTAATCTTTATAGAATTCCACCCCATATGCGGAATTTTCACGGATGAAGGGAACCTTTTGCACATCCCCTTTATGATGCCGAGACCCTTCACCCCAGGGGACTCTTCGCTACTCTCGAGAATAACCTGTATCCCAAGGCAAAGTCCAAGAAACGGCACACCATCGTCAATTACCTCCATCAGAACCTCTCTGAAGCCTTCAAGACTCTGCATCGCAGAACCGAAATTCCCCACCCCCGGGAGGATTATTCTTTCCGCTCTCTTCAGCTGCTCTGCCTTTGTTACAAGAACCGGTTTCTCTCCCAATTTAATACAAGCGTTACTTATACTCCTCAGATTTCCTGCTCCGTAGTCAATTAATGCAATACTCATTTTATATCTCTCATTCAAAGAATGGGATTCATTGATTAAATTCTTCTCAGAACCATCTACTGATGCTCTGCTGTGAAAAATCCTTCATGGCATCAGAGAGATTCCTGGCGACCTTCCTGACCCTCTCCTCTGAAAAGCTATGCTCTTCGCTGAGAAATTCCACCATTTCATCTGTTTTGGGAGAACTCCAGACCACTTTATAATCATCAGTGACCTTTGGCTTCAGGAACAGTTCTCTTATTTCATCAGGATTGCAGTCAAGTTCAATGGAATTAAATCCCTTTTCCTTAACTATCCTGAGTGCCTTTTTTGGCCCTATACCTTTCACTCCAGAATTAAAATCAGTTCCAACAAGGATTGCAATGTCCACCAGATCCTCCCTGTCGAGACTCAGTTCATCCAGTACCCTCCTGAGGTGTATTATCTCAAGTTCAATCCTGCCGCTGAGGGTCAGACCTCTGACAAGCCTCTCAGCCCCAAGAAGTAACGAGTCATAGTCCTGACTCCCAACTGCCCATGCATCTCCTTTGCTGCAGAGATGGACACACTGAGCCTCTCCCTCAGAGGGCGCCTGCACGAAGGGAATTCCCATCAGGCCTAGAAGCTTCTTAGAATCCTCCAACATCTCACCAGTCATCCTTGATGTCCTTGCTGCAAATTTCTTTGCATCCTCAATTCTCTTCTCCTCCAGAGCCTTCTTCCATCCAGCCTCAGCCTCTTTCTTGATTCTGGCCCTCCCCTGCAGCTCCTTCTTCTTCAGGTCTGGCGACTCCCCATCAAAGACATAGATTGGCCTTATTCCCATCTCCATAAGCCGCCCGGTTCTGTAGAGAATTCCAGAGAGGTGTGAAGTAATTCTTCCCAGGGAATCCATTAATGGAGTTCCGTCAGACTGTCTTATAGAAGCAAGAAACTGGTATATACTATTAAATGCATCTATTGCAATAGTCTTCCCCCTGAGGTCATCAAAGGAAATGGGCTCATGAGGAACTATATCCCCGAGGTTTACCCCCATTTTAATCAGATTTCCAGAACATGACCGTAATCCCTGGCGACCTTCCTTGTATCCCTGAACCCGCAGTTAGGACAGATCATTTTGTTTTTTTCATCCAACTTTTCGAGGGGATGTCTGCAACGCTTGCAGAAGGCCTTCACCACACCCAGATCTCCCCTGGTTGAGATGTCAATCATGCCTGGCTGAATCTTAATTACCTGGGCCTTGACTATATCCCCAATACCAAACATTGACTCTGGCTTCTCCACATACTCATCAGCTATATTGGATACATAAATTCCGGTTCTGATATCAACCTCGTCCTTAAAGCCCTTTATCTTCTTTACTATAACAGTAACCACGTTCTTGTTGACACTGAGAACATCACCAAACACGGTCTGACCTACTTTGAGCTCTACAGGCATTCTACCCTCGATTCTTACGGAATGATTCTCTCTATTAACAACGGCATTGCCCATTATCGAGGCATATATCCTACCTCCTTCTGTGTATGTGCCATCACCAGGCACGAATTCTTCTATCGTTCCAAGAAAATCCCCTATTTGCTTAATGTCTTTTTCCATCTTACGTTCCTTCCTCCCATGTTTTAAGATATTTTTTCTGGTTATCTGTTAGAACATCAATATCTATACCCATCGTCGTTAGCTTCAGCTTTGCAATCCCTTCATCAATCTCCACCGGGATTGGATGCACACCCGGATTCAATTCGTTCTCAATCAAATGCTTCACTGCCATCGCCTGATTTGCAAAACTCATGTCCATCACCTCAGATGGATGTCCCTCTGCAGCTGCAAGATTCACAAGCCTTCCATTTGCAAGGAGGTATATTGATTTGCCATCCATCTCATACCTGACGACATTCTCACGAATCGTCTCCTTACCCCTGGATAGGCTCTCGATATCCGGGATATTAATCTCAACATTAAAATGCCCGGAATTCGCTACCACAGCGCCATCCTTCATTTTCTCAAAATGTTTTTTTCTCAATATGCTGGTATCACCGGTTGCAGTAATAAATATGTCGCCAAGCTCAGCCGCTTTATCCATCGGCATTACTCTAAAACCGTCCATTGCGGCTTCAAGTGCCTTGACTGCGTTCACCTCAGTGATAATCACATTGCTTCCCATTCCTTTTGCTCTTGTTGCTATCCCTCTGCCGCAGAACCCATAACCCGAAACGACTACATTCCTGCCAGCAAAGAGAATATTTGTGGCCCTGAGAATTCCATCAATCGTTGACTGACCGGTTCCATAGCGGTTGTCGAAGAAGTGCTTTGTCATAGCATTGTTAACATCCATCACAGGATATTTCAGTGCGTTGTCGTTTTCCATAGCCTTGAGCCTTATAATTCCTGTTGTTGTTTCCTCACATCCACCTCTGATATCCTTAAGCAGTTCCTGCCTCTCTTTATGAACAGCAAATACCAGGTCTCCTCCATCATCTATGGTTATATTCGGCCTGAAGTCCAGCACCCTGTTGATGTTCTTGTAATACTCCTCCTTTGTCTCACCTCTCCATGCGTAGACCCTGATTCCCTCCGATGCCAGATAGGCTGCAACATCGTCCTGGGTAGAAAGAGGATTACATCCTGTTATTGAAACATCCGCACCCCCTGCCACGAGAGTTTCCACAAGGACTGCCGTTTCTTTTGTTACGTGGAGAGCAAACCCTACTCTACTTCCCTCAAGGGGCTTATCCTGTAAAAAATCCTTCTTGATCTCCATCAAAACAGGCATGTGGGCTCTGGCCCATTCAACCTTCAGCCGTCCTGAATCCGCCAGCCCTATATCCTTAATATCGTAGTCCATTCTGTAATTATTGGATGGAATCTATTTATTTAATCCATCTGCCTTGTAAACTCAAATATTTTAAATAGCAGCTACTACATAGCAAGGCAGGATATGCTAAAAATGAAAAAGAGATAAAGCACTGGATTCAACGATCAAAAAGAGATAACAATCCATGGTTTAATAAGAACAATAGTCCAGCCTGCGGATAAGTCCTATCTCTTTCTGCCTGATTTTTTCTTCGCCGATGCCTTCTTCTTTACAGGCTTCTTTGCTGTTGTCTTCTTCTTTACAGGCTTCTTGACCGGTTTCTTCTTCGCTACCTTCCTTTTAGTGGCATTTTTGCCTGCATTCTTTTTTGTAGTTTTCTTCATGGTCTTTTTCTTAGTAGCCATAGATATCACCTTCAAGGGAGATATGATCAATCTTCTAATTACTTATTCGTCAGTTTTTTTAAATACTCTTCGTTTTTGCATTAGATCTTTAGTCTCCTCTCTCATCCCCCTCCATATAAAATTATCCTGACCTTCTCTTCAGTTATCAGACCCTCTTTTATCATCCCGTCGAGTTTTGGTTTTATCCTATCAATATTCTCCTTCTTATCTGCGACCTCAATGACTATTGGCAGGTCTGTTGAAAGCCTAAGTATTGAGGTCGTATGAACCCTGCTTGTTTTTCCGAAACCATCAATGCCCCTTAAAACAGTAGCACCTGCTAACCCTTCTTTTCTGAACGTTTCCACAAGATATTTATATAGCGGTTTTCCATCATACGTGTCTGACTCGCCGATGAAAATCCTTAACAAAACAGCATCAGATTCTTTATTCATTTTAGCTTCCCTCCAGATTCAAGACAATAACCCTCCCCAAGTATACTGCAAACAGTGTTAGTATAATTGTTCCGATTATATTTACCATCAATAAGGATATCTCCCTCTGCTCTAATAACCTGAACGATTCGTAGCTGAATGTCGACATTGTTGTGAATGCACCAAGCAATCCTATTGTTAAAAATATTCTTGTTTCCTCGTTGAACAGCCCCCTGTACTCTGAGAGATACATAATCAAACTCAGGAAGAAACTGCCGATGAAATTGACACCCAGAGTACCGACCGGAAAGTCAGAACTTATATTTTGTATCCATCCGGAAACCAGGTACCTGAGAACCGCACCCATGAAACCGCCAATACCTATAAGCAATATTGAATACATTTTCTACTTCCTCTCAAGATTAACAAGAACATGGTCCCTGTCGTAAGGTCTGAGGTCAATCTTCTCAAGAACAGAGAAATAATCCTTCAATTTCTCTATTTCCCTCTTGAAAACCTTCTTTGGACTTTCGATTGCATTAATGCTTCTGGACTTTATCGAGAGCATTGCAAACCTCGGGCTGAATAGTTCGGAATTCTTCAGGAGAATTTCAGCCTGGTTTGGCTGAGCCACATCCTGATAGATTATATCAATCCTTGCGATCTGGTGCAGATACTTTGCAGGCAGATTTGCATCGGCGAGGACCGGGACCATATTCCTCTTCTTCATCGTTACCTGCAATAAATCCTGCATCATCCTCTTCGAGAACTCAACACAATAAATCCATCCGTTGGGGCAGATGTCAGCAAGATGACTTGCTGTGGTTCCCGATGATGCGCCGAGATAAAGAATACTCGAATTCGGATTGAACGGAAATCTCTTCAAACCATTGAGAATTCCTGCAGCAAGTTTGCTGCGGCGAGGGTCCCAGAGCCTGTACTCGTTGCCTTTCAACCTCAAAAGCCTTTCGTCATATACTCTGAACCCGGGGGTTGAATTCTCCGTTGCAATGTCTCTCCCAACACCATAAACCCCCGGAAATATCTTTTTTAATCGCATTTTTAACCAGCACTTAATCTATGCGAGGGAGCAGATATATTCCAGATTCAGGGCATCGTGGTTTGTTTCTAATTTTGTATCATGGCTCTCTGTCTCTATCCTGTATCCTCTATCCCTGTCCTGATTCTATAACCTCTGTTCCAAATAACATAGTATGTTTTCTTTGCCCCACATCCCCTCGGAAAAGGAACTGATAGATAAATCGTTCAGCCGGGGATCTAAATCAGCCGGTAGAGTAAAGTCTTCAAGAACGGGAGCTCAGAGAGAGTTACAGCTAAGGAACGCCGACCTGGCAAGGGTGCAGTCAACAGCAGCAGTAATCAAATCAGACCTTACCCGGGTGGTGAAGAATTTCCCAAGCTACGAGCAACTGCCGGAATTCTACCAGAGGCTCCTTGACATCCGGATAGACAAGAACCGCTATAAGAAATCCCTCGGCGCCATGAAGTGGTGCTCTGACCGGGTGGCAGGGCTTGAGAGGGACGCATTGAGAGGAATTCGAACAGGGGATAAAAATTCAACCAGAGAGTTTCTGGGAAGAACAGCATCCATGATACATAGAATCTCGTCCGAGCTGACCCAATTGATAGAGATTAAACAGATACTTCGTGAATTTCCCTCAGTTGAAGACCTCCCCACCATTGTTATAGCCGGATACCCAAACGCTGGGAAGTCCACATTCATGAAGAACCTGACCGGCTCAAGGGTTAAGATAGCCACCTACCCGTTCACGACTCAGCGAATTCTGATAGGGCACACGAAACTGAGGTATCAGCGATACCAGATTATTGACTCCCCCGGCCTGCTGGACAGGTCCATGAGCGAAAGAAATAAAATTGAACAGCAGGCAATTCTTGCCATAAGGGAACTGGCCGACACCATTATCTTCCTGATTGATCCCTGTAACGAGATGGAGCCGCAGTTGAATCTCCTGAAGGAAATCAGGGAAGAATTCAAATTCAAACAGAGGATATTTGTTGCAATTAACAAGACAGATATTGCAGAGAAGGAAATAGTTAGGGAGTTAAAAAAGAGATTAAAAAACCCGCTGGAAATCTCTGCACTGAATAAAGAGGACTGCGATGAAACCTTCAGAAACATTCTTGGGTGAGGTTGAGATAGAGACCTATGGCTGTGCTACGAATCAGGCTGATTCGGAGTTTATGGCCGGGCTGCTGGAGGAAAAAGGTTATGCTATCGGAAAGGACGGAGATATTCTGGTTATAAATACCTGCACGGTAAAAACCCCGACGGAGAGGAAGATCATTAAACGGCTAAAAAAATTGAGGAATTCTAACAGGAGGGTAATCGTTACCGGATGCCTGCCACGAGCCCAGCCGGAGATAGTTGACGAATTTCCTGAATTTTCTTTTCTTGGGACAAATATCGGGGATATTCCTGAAGCAGTCGAAAAAGAAAGATTTGTCAGAATCTCCGATGGTGGGTGCAGGTTCAAATTTCCCAGAAAGAGGAATAATCCTGTGGTTGGGATTATACCTATTGCACAGGGATGCGTCGGGAATTGCTCCTACTGCATAGTCCGGAGGGCGAGAGGCAGATTACACTCCTACCGGCCGGAGCTTATCCTTGCCGATGTAAGGAAAGCGATATCAGAGGGGGTGAGGGAATTCTGGTTCACTGCACAGGATACAGGGGCTTATGGAAAGGACACCGGGACATCCCTGCCGGAGCTACTGGGCAGGGTCTCAAAGATTGAAGGGGAATTCATGGTGAGGGTGGGGATGATGAATCCAGATCACGTGCTGGAATTTCTCGATGAATTGATTGCCGCATACAGGACTGAAAAGATATATAAATTCCTGCATATTCCCCTGCAGAGCGGGGACGACAGGGTTCTAAGGGACATGAATCGTCACTATACTGCCGGGGATTTCAAGACCATAATAAAGGAATTCCGTAGTGCATTCCCGGGGATTACTATCTCAACCGATGTGATTCTTGGCTTCCCCACAGAAAGCGAGGAGGCGTTCAAAAACACTCTCTCCCTTCTGAAGGAAACCGAGCCCGAGGTTTTGAACATCTCCAGATTCTGGCTCAGACCCGGAACAGATGCTGAGAGACTCAAGCAGCTCCCTACAAGAATATCAAAGGACCGCTCCCGGCTGGTGAATTCCGTGTTCAAAGAATACGCTCTCAGGAAGAATCAGAAATGGATTGGCTGGGAGGGCAGGGTGCTGGTATCAAAGATATCCCGGGGCGGCTACACGGCAAGGAATTCAGCATATAAGCCTATAGTGATACACTCAGAAAGGAGGTTAAGAGGGGAATTCATTTGGGTAAGAATTACCGACGCGACATATTATAATCTGATGGGTGAGGTGATTGGCTAAGGCGATATATTGGGCAATAGATTAGAATTCATTGGACTAAAAGAACTGATGCGAGTTTTATAAAAGGGTGTCTTATATTAACTCAGTGCTAAAGTCAGTGTTAAAATGACAATGATGTATGGGGACTTTTTCAGGATCGCACATATTATCGCCCTGTTGCTCTTTATCCCTGTCTTTAATTATATGGTAGGGGTATACGAACAGGGAAAGAAGTGGAGGTTATTTACTCTGGCATTTGGATTCCTGCTCCTGTCAACCATATTTGCAATCCTGCGAGATTTTTGTGTATCTGGTTTCTGCCGCCTTATAGAGCATTCCTGCATATTAACAGCAAGTATGGTTTTTGCTTATACCACTTATTACAGCCATACATATCTACGTGATGGCGAGGTAAGCTAAATAATGGACGTTGTCATAATAACCATAAAATGCATGGAGGCGGTATTCTTTCTGATAGCACTGTTTTACAGCATAAAAAATTATAGATTAACAAAGGCGGTATCCAATATATGGCTTTATATATCTCTGACGACAGGTGTTGCTTTTGCAGTGTCCCTGATAAGAACAATCAAGGAATTCTGGTTCTATCCCCTGTTTGATATCCTGACCATAGAATTAATTCCGTTGGTCATAGCCTTCCTGCTGGCTGCTGCAGTTACGGTCAGGCGGGAGAGGAGACTGCCCAAGATTATTCCGATGACTGAAGAGCTTGAGCGTTCATCAGGAATTGAATACAAACTGAAGAGAGGCCACATATATCTTAAGAAGGAGGAGTCTCCAGAGGGAAGTTTTGATATGTTTGTAGATGCAATCAGCAAGGGTTCACACGGTTTGTGTATAACCCGGAGAACCCCGGAGAGGATCAGAGAAAAATATAAACTAAAGAAGACCCCGATAGTCTGGCTAACAGAGATGCATACCCCCACGGGATTAGTCATTTCACCCCAACTTGAGCGAGTACTTCACCTGGTTGGTGATTTTATCGATAAAAGCGACAATAGTGTTATAGTTCTGGATGGAATTGGATACCTAATCCACCACAATAATTTCAGGAGAGTATTACAGTTCTTTCATCGGTTGAGGGATAAAATAGCGATAAGTAATTCACGTCTAATAATTCCTCTAAGCCCATTGACTATAGAGGAAAGGGAGTTAAAACTGCTGGAAAGAGAAGCAGACATAACCGAGATATGATGTTGATTTTTATTAAGCTACTTACATAGAGTTACAGGTGATATAAATGCTAAGACATGCAATCCCCGGGTTTGGAAGTATAATGGAGAATGATGAACTTGAGAATTCCATTATTATCGTGGATGGTCCCCCCGGAAGTTTGAAGTCCACTCTTGCATTTACTGCCCTAATGAACCATACAAGGGAGACAAACACCAAGGGGCTTTACCTTACCCTTGAGGAGTCAAAAGAGAGGCATATACTCAATCTGAGGGGCATGAATCTCCTCGTTGATGAAACCTCCCCGGCGAAGATTATTGATTATAAATACTCAAGAAAATTGGTTAAGATGGAGGGTGGGGTTGAAGGAGAATTAAACTGGATAGTAAATTCGATAAAGGAGTATAACAGAATACACGGTGAAAAATTCTCCTGTTTGGTTATAGATTCCCTGAATGCATTGTATACTATCGCCGGCACGCTGAAGAATAGGGTTGAGGTATATTTCTTTTTTGAGGAATTAAGGAAAATAGAGGCAACAACATTTATTATAGCTGAGACGCCCCAGCAGGGCATAGGCATTGATGGATCCCTAATGGGTGCAGAACTATTCCTCTGTGATGGACTGATTGAACTGGGTGTGATGGAGATAGATAATAAGGTGGAGAGGTATGTTCAGATCAAAAAGATGAGGGGGGCAAAACATAGTCTGGATAAATATTCCATTGATATAGAGGAGGGTAAGGGTGTTATAGCAACAGAGGAGCTTATCGTATAACTCCCTACCCCTAACTGACGGAAAGAATATTCCGGATTGCTTCATTGCCCTTTATCGGCATGTATCAGGGACAGCAGAATAAAGGTGAGAGTATATCTGATATTAGGAGTGCTTTTGGAAGGAAAGGAATTCTATCGCGCTTCCTGGGAAACGATAAACATGGAGGAATTCAAACAAGAAATTCGCAATAGTGAAATTTGTTTTGATGAATTTATATGGAGAGCATATAAATTCTAATACAATGAGAAAGCTCGTCCTTTTGTTTCTGCTGAATCTCTGCACTGTGGCGATTGCTGAGCAGATGGAGCTGATAACTACAATTCCTGTAATCTCAAATGACGAGAATTCCAGCTCCGCAGCATATTCCTTCTCAACGGATCTTGTGGCTTTGGCGACTACAATCACGACGGCCCCTACATCAACAAGCACCTCAACGACAACAACCCAGAACCCTACCAATGTTACAGGGGATATAACAGAGGACACAACATGGGGCATGGAGGGAAGCCCCTATTACATAATGAATGACGTGAATGTCCGGGAGGGGAACACACTTACAATAGAGGCAGGGGTGAAGATATTCTTCACCAGCAGCTACCGCCTCGACATTGAGGGCAACCTTATTGCTGTAGGGGATTCTCTGAACAGAGTAGAATTCATTTCCTCCGGTGGGGGAGAGCTCTATTTTGAATACACCAGCGATAACGGCAACAACCTGCTGGACTACTGCAGGTTTAACAATACACGACTGGAGGCCTACGAATCCTCCGTTGATATCCTGGATTCCATATTCTCAAGCAAGGGCATGGAGATAAGAGGAGGGAACTTTACCACATACATAACCAACAATACCTTTATGGGGTGTAGCGACAACGTCATCCTGTGGAGCACATTCCCCGACAAATACATCTATGCAACTCAAAATGAATTCAGAAATTGCACCCCTGAACTAAGGGGTAGGGGGGAGACAGAAACCTATGTTTTTTTCAGTAATAATACAGTGCAGGGAAGCACCCACGGCGCGGTAATCAAGGGCTGGACACATGCCAGCTACAACACCTTTCGTAACAATACCTATGGGGTTAACATAGACGATGCCTATGGACATGTAATTCTGAGCCACAACCTGATATACAACAATTCAATGGGTATTTATGTTGAGAATATGGGCGACGAAAGTTCAATAATCTATAACACCATAACCCGGAATAACATCGGCATATTCGTAAATGAGTTTATTGGGAACTATTCCGACAATAATCTATACAACAATTTTGAATACAGCGTCAGGACGATTGACATAGAGCATGTAATGCCAGGCAAGGAGATAATGATGCTAAACAACTGGTGGGGCATTGATGATAGAAATGTCATCGACGAATATATCTATGATTACTATGACGACAGTGATTTACCAGAGGTCATGTATCGCCCTTATAAAGAAACCTTTGTCTGCAAGACACCGCTCCTTGAACCCATTGCAGACTCCGACTGCGACGGCATTGTATCGGATTTTGAGCTCCTGCACTACATAGAGCTATGGACCCAGGGGAAGGTGGGCGATTTTGACCTACTGAATGCGATTGATAAATGGGCAAGCTAGGACAATTCCTTGATAATCCTATCGACCTGTTCCTCTGCTGTTCCTGTGTAATTCTTTGGGTCAAGAGCAGAATCTATCTCCTTCTCGTTCAGGTGTTCCATAATCCTTTTGTTATTCAAAAGGATACTCCTGAAAGGGATCCCCTTCTCGAGGCTCTCCATCGCATCCCTTCTCAACAATTCATGAGCGTCTTGCCTGCCCACCCCCTTCTCGACCAGCTTCATCATCACTGACTCGGCCATAACCCTTCCATTGGAGAGCCTCAGATTCTTCTCAATCTGCCTCCTGTTGAAGACCATGCTCTCCAGCAGGTTAATACCAAGATTCAGAATATAGTCCGTAAGGATACATGCCTCAGGAATAATCACCCTCTCACAGGAGGAATTCGTCAGGTCTCTTTCATGCCACAGGGGGATATTGTCAAGAGATGCAATTGCATTAGCCTTTATAACCCTGCTAAGACCGCAGATCCTTTCAGCAAGGATTGGATTCCTTTTGTGCGGCATCGTTGATGAACCAACCTGATCCCTTCCGAAGCACTCGGAGACCTCGGCTATCTCACTACGCTGTAGATTTCTTATCTCGGTCGCTATCTTGTTCATCGTTTCCGCAATCAATGCGAGATTCAACAAAAATTCAGCGTGCCTATCTCTCTGGATAACCTGATTTGAAACCAATGCCGGGGAAAGTCCCAATTCATCCATGACAAAATCCTGAATCTCAGCGCCCTTCCTGCCGAACGATGCCTGCGTTCCAACCGCCCCGGACATCTTGCCGACAAGAATCCTCGGTTTCGATTCCTCCAGCCTCTGGATATGCCTCTGAACCTCCGAGGCAAAGATAGCGAACTTTAGTCCGTAAGTAGTTGGAATAGAATGCTGGCCATGAGTCCTCCCGATGCATACGGTTTCTTTGTGCTTCTTTGCAAGGTTCAGAAGGACATTCTTCATCTTCGTCAAATCGCTGGATAGGAAAGCGATGAATTCTCTGAGCTGCAGGGCAAGCGCAGTATCAGTTATATCGCTACTCGTGGCTCCAAGGTGGACGTAATTGCCGGAATTCCCGCTAAACTCGGCCAGAGCCTTAACCATAGCCATGACATCATGGTTTATCTCAGATTCAATCTCCCTGACTCTGGAAATCTTAACCTCCTTCTTAGCCCTCGAAATCTCATCGGCATCCTTCTGTGAGATGTTGCCAACCTTTGCATGGGCCCTTGCAAGAGCCACCTCAACCGTCAACATGAACTCCAGTCTCTTCTTCTCGTCAAAAATATTCCTGACCTCATCCCGCCCGTAGCGGGATTCAATTGGATGAATGGTCATTCTTTGGATGTTTCATCGTAGCCAGAATTATGGCATCAGATGTCAAAAAAACATCGGGGGTTTTCTTGATGAATCCCTTGCCCCCGATTTCTCCAGACTCCACTCCTGAGAGGAAATTTTTACAGGAGCCTGAATATCCATGAACCTGTAAGCTGTTATATAAGAAGATATCTGTGTCTATGGATATGTCCCCATCCGGTTTTATCCTTTCGTGTATGACCTTCTCCATTTTTTCACCCGGTTACGTACCCCCCTTCCAATCTATATTGTGTATCTGGGATTAATAAGGGTGATTGAGATTAACCTATCGTATCATAGCTATGTTCCATATCATAATCATTCCCCTCAGCATCATAATGGAAATCCGATATTGTTATACAATGTGCACATTGTTATACGGACATAGTATTTCACCAGTTAATAGAATTATCGCGTTTCCATTCCTCCTTCGTGAATCCCCCCAATTCTAACCCTTCTTTCTCCCCTTGCTCATTGCATCAATTATGTCAATATAGTAAACTCCCTCCCCCACCTTCATTATCAGGGGGTCGCCCTTCATCAGCGATTTTATGTCTATCCTGTATCTTCCCTTGTCAATCTGTTGCAGATTCTCGAGGTCAAGATGGATCGTCCTTCCTGTCCTCTTAAGGTCAATACCAAATTCCCTGTCTAGCCGCTTGAAGTCATCCGCGACCATCTCCCTGAGTTTCAACTCCTTGACTGTATCCTCCTCGTTTCTTCCGGGTTTCTCTTTGAGATACAAAAATACCCGTGCTCCGCAGGAGCATCCGTCTATAAGCTCAGGAGAATCATCGTCATAGATTTTTCCGCATCGGGCGCATTTGTGGGGCATCTTGCTACTCTCCCGCTAGCAGGGATATGCTCTGCGGTTGCTTTTTGACCTTCCTGATTATCTTTGACGGACCGATAACTGTAAGGCCACCGGTGTTTCCGCCAAGAGCCCTTATCAGCCTCTGCTTTATTCCCTCCGAACCCTTGTCCTTCAGCGTGGATATCTCTATCCCGGAGAATTTACCCTTAATCTGCTTCATCGTCGCCTCTATCAGCCTGCTCTCCTCCAGAGCTGACATGCTCTCCTCCACCACAAGAATCTTGTTCTTCTTAACTTTATCAAGAATGTACTTTATTTTTTCGTCACTCTCCTTCTTCAAGAGTACATTGGATGATATAAATTCAATCTCTATGGTCATCTTGCATACTTTGCTATTTCCCCATAAAGTTCATCGACGAATTTTCCTGTCAGAGCGGAAACCTCCACGACATGATGTTGGGGAAATGCATCCTTTATGGCGTCCGGGTTTGCATCCTGGAGATCAAGCTTATTTGCAACTATGATTATGGGAATCTCTCGTGCCTCGAGATTGCCTATTATTGTAATATTGACCTGGGTATACGGATCTCTTGTAGAATCCATAACAACCAGAGCAGTATCAACGCGCTCCAACCATTTTATTGCTTCGATAACGCCCTTCGTCGCCTCCTTTGCCCTCTGCTGGGCAGCCTCTTTTGTAAGACCGTGTTGCATGAATTCCTCAAAGTCCACTTTAGTCGCAATTCCGGGCATGTCCAGAAGGTTCATAACGAGCTTCTTTCCCGCCGCCCTTACAATAATTTGCTCCTTCTTCTGAACCTCTCTCGTCTCGTGGGGAATCTCAGAAACCCTGCCTACTGGCTCTCCGGTCCAGTCCATGGAAATCTTGTTCGCCAGAGTGGTCTTTCCTGCATTGGGTGGCCCATACAGGCCGAGTTTGATTACCTTCTTCTTACCAAAGACCCTCCTGAACCAGCCAAGCAACCTCCTCCAGGGCATTATATATCACCTAATGATGATGTTAAAAAATGGTTTTTAATGATAAAAAGGTATAGTATAGAATACACCCGTCATGGAGATGTGAGGTAATATTTGAATCCATAAGGGTGAGGAAAATGGGTTATTACAAGTACATTGGGGAAACCTATCGGAATATCAAGAGGAGGATAAATCGCCCCGAAAACAAGGATCTTAGAGACCTTGTTATGGCCAGAAAGAAGGCATGGAGAAAGGGTCCCTCCGTTGCAAGAGTTGAAAAACCTACCAGGATAGATCGGGCAAGGAGCTACGGTTATAAGGCAAAACAGGGTTTTGTTGTTGTAAGAAGCAGAATAAGGCGCGGAGGAATGCGAAGGTCCCGTCCAACCGCTGGAAGAAAGCCGAAGAGGATGGGTATCCATAAGATAACCCCCAGGAAGTCCATCCAGCGTATCGCTGAGGAGAGGACACAACGGAAATTCCCGAATCTCGAGGTTCTCGGTTCCTACTGGCTCTGGGAGGATGGCCAATATAAATGGTTTGAGGTCGTCATGGTTGACCCCAATCATTCCGTGATAAGGAGCGATAAGGATGTGAACTGGATATGCGAGAAACAGCATAGGAGAAGGGCATTCAGAGGTCTGACTCCTGCAGGGAGGAAAGGAAGGGGTCTGACGAGGAAGGGTAAGGGTGCCGAGAAGGTAAGGCCAAGCCTGCGCTCAAAGGGCAGACTGGCAAAGTAGCCGGGAGATTCAGATGGGAATTCTAATATGTCAATTAGAGCCTCGGTAGCTCAGTTGGTAGAGCGTCTGGCTGTTAACGAACCCCTTTCTTTCCTCAGGAAAGAAAGAAAAAAGTTCACGGGAAAAGAGGGGAGATTAATTGTGAACAGGTTCGGGAGTTACCAGATGGTCACAGGTTCAAGTCCTGTCCGAGGCGTCCATTTATAATGTCCAATCCCTGCAATCCAGCCCTATCAATTCAACCTGTCACCCTTTTTTTTCTCACTCACAGCTATCGGGATATTCCTCAGTTTCATAACTGTCCTGCCAGCGAATTCATTAACCTCAATCAGACCGCTTGCCTTGAGGTCATCCATCCATGAATTCACAGTTTCCCTGTCAACATCAAGCTCATTCACAGCCTCATCCATGCTGGCGGAGCCTGTTCTGAGCAGAAATTCAAAGAGAATTCTTGCATCTGATGCTTCCTCCCCGGTAAGGATCTTAAGTTGTTTTATTTCCTTAGGAATCCCTCTCTTTTCCTCTTCCTCCGCCCCTTTGTGTTTTTTAATCACGTTGCTTATTTCTCTCTTCAGGATATCTCTCCTCTCTTTCTGAATCTTTTTCTCATCCCCAGGGCCGATTTCTCCCACAGTGAAAGGCTCCTCTCTAACCACCTCATCCGCCTTTTTAACGACATCCTTTATCTGCCTCTGCATCATCGTTCTCCTTTTCCCTATTCTATCGCTCCCAGGTCTTCGCATCCTTTTGACCCTCCTCTCGATATCATTCACCTGTTTTTTGATAAATCTCGGTTTGTATATCCGTGATATCCTGCTCCTCATGCCCAGCTTTACCTCAACATCTTCTTCTCTTCCTTCTATGTCATCAACCCTCCTCCATAGCTCTCTCTCCATGCGTTCCAGATTCTCAATCCTGATATCAATCTTTTCCATATGGTTCTTCCACTCCGGCGAATGATAGGGCATCTTATGTGAACTTATTAATATATAGTCCAATATAAGATTTATAAACCTCCTTACCATGAGAACCATAAAGATACTCGATACAACGCTGAGAGATGGGGAACAAACCCCGGGGGTAAGTTTTACTCCAGAGGAGAAACTGAAGATAGCGATATCTCTGGACGAATTTGGAGTTGATGTAATTGAGGCCGGTTCAGCAATAACAAGTCCTGGTGAGCAGGAGAGTATAAGAAGGATTGCTAATGAGGGCCTAAGGGCGGAGATATCCAGCTATTCAAGAATTCTAAAGAGCGATATAGATGTCACGATGAAGTGCGACGTTGACTCGATATTTCTTGTTACTCCGACATCAAGGCTTCACATAAAGTACAAGTTAGGCACTACTCAGGGAGAACTACTGGAGAAGACACTTGACTGTATAGATTACTGCAAGGACCACGGCCTGATAGTTGATTTATGTGCCGAAGACGGCACAAGGACGGAGCCGGAGTTCCTACTCAGGCTGATGAAAGAAGCCACAGAACACAAGATAGACCGATACACTATAGCTGACACGGTCGGCACAGCGATCCCGGAGAGGATTCACGAAATTTTTTCGATCTTAGGTAAGGAAGCGAAGATCCCCCTGGGTGTTCACTGTCATGATGACCTGGGAATGGCGACCGCCAATACGGTAGTAGCAGTAAATGCGGGGGTATCTATGGTAAACGTTACAGTAAACGGCATTGGAGAAAGAGCTGGAAACGCGCCTCTGGAGGAGGTCATAATGGCATTAAAAGAGGGATATGGCTATAACTTCAGGATAAAGACGGAGGAGATTTTAAAGCTATCGAAGATGGTCGAGAAGCTGTGCAGAATTCCTGTAGCCCCCAATAAGGCAATAGTGGGGGGGAATGCCTTCACCCATGAGGCAGGAATTCACGTTGATGGAATTCTCAAGAGATCAGAAACCTATGAGGCTATAAAACCGGAATCCGTGGGGGCCAGGAGGCGGTTCGTTCTTGGGAAACATGTTGGCACGAAGTCTGTCAGGAAGATGCTTGAGGATGACGGTATCAAGGCAAACGAGCAGGAATTGAGGGAGATACTCAAACACATAAAATATATGGGTGACAAGGGAAAAAGGGTGACTAATGTTGACCTTCAGGCCATAGCAAACTCCGTCAGGGGGGTCAAGATCAAAAGAGCAATAGAACTTGATGAACTCGTAGCGGTTGCAGGGAATAAATTTACTCCGATAGCCTCGGTAAAGCTGAAGATTAAGGACAGGGAGGTAATGGAATCATCAACTGGCACAGGGCCAGTGGACGCTGCAATAAAAGCAATAGAGCATGCGACCAGGGATTTACCCTTTGAACTTACTGAATACCATGTTGATTCCATATCCGGAGGGACTGATGCCGTAGTTCAGGTTATGGTGGAACTGAAGTCAAAGGACAGGGTGATTACAGCCCAGGGTGCTGGAACGGACATAATCCTCGCCTCAGTTAATGCGTTAGTCAATGGGATTAACCTGATTACAGGGAAATAAAACAGGATATATTACTGCCTGTTAGAACACACCATAGAGTACATATGATAGAAATGATTGATAGTGTGATGGTGATGGGATGAGGGGTTGTGGTATGATAGGGATTGGCTTTCATAGAATAAAATATAGGCAGTAAGGATAATGAGAAAGGGGTGATGAGGATAACAAAGAAAAATGAGAAGAAAAGGGAATTTCTCTGTTATCCCGGTTGTTATCCTGATTCTTGTGGGGGGAGGATGCCTGCATAATGGAGAGGTGAATAAGATAATGACGACGAAAATGGAGCTAAGCAGTCCGGTATTTGAACATGGGGGGAGAATAGGAAGGAGATACACCTGTGACGGAGAGGATATAAGTCCACCACTATCTGTGAAAGGGGCACCAGAGAATACAAAGAGTATGGCTTTGATAGTTGATGACCCTGATGCACCAGCAGGAACATGGGTGCATTGGTTGTTATGGAATATTGACCCTGCAGATTTAGAGATAAAAGAGGGTCAGGTTCCGGAGGGTTCAACTGAGGGTTTAAATGATTTTAAGAAACATAGTTATGGAGGGCCCTGCCCACCATCAGGAACCCACAGGTATTTTTTCAGGCTGTATGCCCTGGACACGAATATAGATATCAATGAGAATTCAGAAAAAAACGACTTATTGAATGCAATGGAGGGACATATTCTCGCCAAAACTGAGCTAATTGGCCTTTATAGCAGGGAGTAATTTAAAGCCTGTTCAGGATATATTAATACCCTCGGAGTATTTTGCTCTTTAACCGGGGCATATTGATGCAAAATGGAGGTTAGGGGTCTATTTACCGCACTTATCACTCCTTTCAAGGAGGACGGAGGGCTGGACGAGGAGGGATTTAGAAGGAATATTGACCTTCAGATTGAGAATTCCGTGGATGGAATTGTGCCTGTTGGAACGACCGGGGAGTCTGCAACCCTCAGTAGAGATGAGCATAAAAAGGTCGTGGAGATTGCAATAGACCATGCCAATGGCAGGGTTCCGGTAATTGCCGGAACCGGAAGCAACAGCACAACCGAGGCAATTGAATTCACGGAGCATGCAAAGGATGCCGGGGCATCCGCAGCTTTAATGATATCCCCGTATTACAACAAACCGACCCAGGAGGGAATTTATCAGCACTTCAGAAAGATAGCAGAGACGGTTGACATACCCATAATCCTTTACACGGTGCCGGGCAGAACGAGGGTGAATATCGAGCCGGAAACCACAAAGAGGCTTGCAAAGATCCCGAATATTATCGGAATTAAGGATGCGGCCGGGAGCATGGACCAGATATCAAAGGAGATTAGAGAGTGCGACAGAAACTTTTCTATAATCTCTGGAGATGATTCTTTGAGTCTGCCGATAATAGCACTTGGGGGAAGGGGGGCAATCTCCGTCGTAAGTAATGTAGCCCCGAAGATGATGAGTGAATTCATTCATGCCGCCCTTGATGGGAACATGGAGAGGGCAAGGGAATTGCATTATCAGCTCTACCCACTATTCAAGATTCTATTTATAGAAACTAATCCATCCCCTGTGAAGGCTGCACTCAATATGATGGGCATGGATGCAGGAAATCCAAGGCTTCCCTTAGTCCCAGTAACGGAAGAAAGCAGGGAGAGAATAAAGAAGGTTCTAGAGGAGATGGAGATTCTCTAAGAGTTGCAGAATCCATCCCATAGCCTGCTCATTCTTGAAAGGTGGGAGGAAAACCTATCGGATATTCTGATTTCGTGCCTTCTTATGCTCCCGTTATAGGTTTTTTCAATCATACCTGCTTTTTTCAATCTTCTGAGCATGTTGTGGTATTTGCCCTGACTCATCCCAACCCTTGCACAGTAGTTGCTCCAGTCTTCGGCTTTATAGGGAGAACCAGTCCTGCCCCACTCTTTTACATAACTGAGGAATTCAATAGCCTCATCTGTCAGGGAGGGTTCCTTCCAGAATATGAGCCCAAGGATGTCCCTTACTCCCTCTATCAATCCTTCCGGCTCCAGTTCAACCTTTAGCGGAATTTTGGACCTTGCTTTTTTCATTGTATTTTACATTATGTACTCATCTTTTAAATATTAGAT
>WALD01000079.1 GCA_015523055.1 Candidatus Altarchaeota archaeon | reverse complement strand
GATATATGTCGGATGGCTTTTTCTATCTTTTTGTATTTGATGTTCCTTGTATCTTCATTTATGAAATTATACAGGGAGGGGTCAAAAGGCCGCAACCCCAAATCAAGAGCGCTAAATGCATCACCCAGAAGTTCGCGGGTTTTACCCATCCCATGATGCATTCCAGTAACTATCTCATCGGTGTGAAATACGTTGCAGATTCCTGGCTCTACCGAACCATTTCTCATTAATCTCCAACTATCACCAAGTTCATTCCATAGTCTGGAATTTAACTCCTTGTGATACCGACCAGTTTTGACTATATCCAATAGGTCCGGAAGTTTCTCCAGCTCGTTAATTTCTTCAGATAGTTCATTCAACTCCATCAACCTCTTATCTATTTCCTGAAGTATCTCCCTTAACATGGTTCTTGATGGAGTAAAACTTTTATTGATTATTGCATAATTCCGCCTTCTGTTTCCGAAGTGCAGGACATTGTCTATCCTCTTGATAACGTTTCCTATCTCTGGGATTATATCCACGTTAGTGTTTCCTCTTGATACCTTCTTTGTTAGATTGGAGAGCTTTTTGTTCTTTCTCCCAGATATGAATCCTATCTCGTCCCTGAATATTTCGATGGTTTTCTTCCCGGAGAGTGTAATCTGGTGATAAATTCCAGCACGGCCGGAATTCGTTGCAGTCTTCCTTTTTTGTTGAATTCTTGCCACAATCCCGAATCTCAATAAAAGGTAGGATAGATCACTCGCTAAGCCAGGGGATTTGGTGATTGCAGTCACCTTGTTATGCTCTACACAACCATCACCCTCAAAATAAGCTTTTAGGTACTCTCCAACCATTTTATTATTGGCAGAGAATAAAATCCCCGGTACTCTTTTCTCTTGAGATTTTCCACCCGCTATCTTTCTCATTAATTCAACGAATGCCTTACAGGTTATGTTTATGCCTCTATTGGCTTCAAAAGAGTTAATTCCAAGGTCCTTGGAAATTTTCCGAATATCCTCTATAACCGCTCTTTCTTTATTGCTAATCAATACTGCTTGCTCCGTGATACACCCTTCCGAGGTTACATAACCTAAAAGACGCATTAATTCAGCGGATAGTGGCAGGAGTGCAGGTATGCTCTGTCTGGTGCTTCCCGCCCTTATTCTCAGAGCTTTGAGTTCATGGCGGGTTAGTTCTTTATCGAGGATTCTCAGTATCTTTAAGAAGTATTTGAGGGGTATTGCTCTGCCTTGTCTGTACTTGTAAAGATAGGGATCAAATTTTTGGTCGATGGGTATTCTCTTTTTAATCGAGTTGTATTTTCTGTTAATGATATTTTCAGCATTGACGACATATAGTCTTTTGTCCACTAACAGATTTAAGAGATTTAATTCCTTCTCTCTAGCTTCCATATCCACAGTTCTCGGTATTGGGACATAGTCGCCCTTCTTTAGTTCTGTACTTTTGATGTTTATTATCCTACCATCTCTGATAACAACGATGTTATGATCTCCTGTTGTTTTGATTCTTCTGCCGCTATGTGTTTCTATATGATAGATGAGAGGAGGTGCCTCTTTTCTAGCTGCGATTAATACCTTACTCCATTCTCCCTTTAGTTTTTTATTAAACGTATAGACCTCAATTCCGGGATTGATAACTCCTTCCAGACCATCTATTCTCTTACTGCCGTTTTTAAGAATCAAGTTGTCAATAAATTTACCTATTTTCACTAACTTTATCATTCCATTGATTCTAACCAAAGTAGGTTCGTCTTTTGCAATGCTCTTACCCCCCCCAGATGTACCAAGAACCAGAATATTTGGATTGCTCAGCTCAAACGGGTCTATTATGATTGGTATGTTGTTTCTCTTGTTAAAACCAATCAGAATTCCTGTGGCATGGGGCTCCAGAGATGTAACCGCAAAGGGAAAACAGGATGATGCCGCAGATGATGTTATTTCCCGGGTTATCTTCAGTTCGTCATGCCCTAGGGGAAGTATTGACCTCAGCGCTTTGTACATCTGGTAGGAGGTTATTTTCGGAGTAACCATGATAGAATTCATCTGCCCCCGAATCTTTGATGTTATCTTGTCCAATTCTTTCAGGTCATGGGACTTTGCATCAATATATAAAGACATAGAAAACATTTTTTCAGTCCCGCTCTGAATGGCCTCAAGCAATGCTTTGGTATCTTCATGCTTCTGAATTAATGACTGGGGTACAAGCTTGCCTTCTGTCTTCAGGCCAAACAGGTCCGTCTTCTGCTTCTTTAGCTCCGATTCAAGCATCTTTATGGTGCTCTCGATAGAATAGGGAGCTATATGAATAGATATGTCGAAGTCGAGATTCATTTCTATCAGTCTTGTTAACCAGCCAGCCTCCACCAGACGAGGATAGTTTATAGCTGCAATGCACCTGTGATATTTATCTGCCTGAATCTCGTTTGGGTGTTTTATAATTTTTGAGGGGCTGGTAAGATATCCTATGAGTTTGCTCTCATAGTCTGTATAGGTTCCTGTGAGCTTTTTCTTCTTCCCCTTTAAAAAAGGCAGCTTGGGTAGTTTTATTGAAAATGCCACTTTAACCGATTTTTTGGGTGGTGTTATATCTTCGAGAGGGATGATGCGCTAGCATCCGCGATAATGTATCTTCAACTGCCAGTTATTCCTCTGCAGTTGTGGATACTGGACCTCCATTATCTTCCATGGTGCCTTTCCATATCCGCTTATACATGGTTATTGGTGATAGATACTCCTCATTCATGTAGAAACTCTGTGAAAAATAGGAGGAATATAAATTGAGTAGCTCTTTATTGTTCAGTCTCTCCGCCACGATTCCTGATCGTGAGAGGGTTTCAATGATGCTTTTACATCTTGCATCAAGGTTTCTTATCATCTCACGTTCGTCCCAATGTTTCTTGGCAGAAACAATTATGTAGAAGAGTCTATCGTTCACCTTGTTCTTCTTGATGTAGTCGTACATGTATTCGGAAAAGTGTTCATAGTATGCTAGAGCCATCTTGTCATCCCTCTGCATAATCCTCCGCTTAAGGTTTGTCAGATAGTCAGAAAGGTCGAGATTTACGCTCCTCATAACTATCTGTATTGGAAAATTCAGAGAATTCAGAAACTGCAGAAAGCCGTAGATTACCGAATCCTGATCCTCCTTCCCGAGAACCCCGAAGTTTATTGGAATCACCCGCAGGACAGCGATTGACTTCCCACCCCTGAAAAACCCTGTATTTGCCTTTATAGATTTGATATCCATCAGCCTCCTTGCGGCAGGGGATATCCATGATACCTTACTTTCCTGCTTCATGAATGAGATGTAATTCCTTAGATATGTTTCAAGGTCAAACATTATGAAACCTATGGCCAGAAGAACAACTATCATAGAAACGAGTACCCTTATGATAAAATCAAGGCTGGAGAAGAAGATCATGTAAAGAACTATGGCAACTGCTACTCCCAGATATAGGGACTGCTTGATCGTTAATGGGCCGAAAAGCTTTTCTTCGTATCTGATCGCCGTGGGAATCTTATAAGGCATTTTTATCTTTAAACCTCAGATGATTTTAGTAGCATTATAGATATTACTCCTAATATATTCAAATACTTACTGAGGGAATGTTATGTGTGAGAATGACCAGAGCCAAGAAGATTGATATACAATCAATGAATTTCTGGAAGGAGTTTGAAACTACTGATCAGATCAAGATTCCAAAGAATCTAGTAGATCAGGTTATCGGTCAAGACAGAGCAGTCGATATAATAAAGAAGGCTGCGAAGCAGAGAAGGAATGTTCTTCTTATAGGGGTACCGGGAACGGGAAAGTCAATGCTCGCTCTGGCAATGACAGAATTGCTCTCCAGTAAGGACCTGGTGGATATTCTTGCCTATCCAAACGAGGAGGACGAGAATAACCCTAAAATCAGGGTCGTCCCTGCTGGAGAAGGAATAAAGATAGTGAAAAGGGAGAGAGAGAAGAGTGGTGCTACAGACGAGCGGCCAAAAGGGCAATTATTGCTGCCATTCGTTATAATTCTCGGGACTCTGGCTCTGTCCATTATGGACCTAATTGACCCTCTAGTTGCTGTTGCACTTATCGGTTTTGGAATTCTGTTATTCTTCCTTTCAAGGTTGAATATGAGGGTTATGATGATGGGTGGACAAAAATCCAATGTTCCCAAACTGTTAGTGGATAATGCAGCAAGAAAATCTGCCCCGTTCTTTGACGGAACTGGAGCCCATGCAGGGGCATTGTTGGGAGATGTTAAGCACGATCCGTTGCAATCAGGTGGGCTTGGAACACCTGCACACCTCAGAGTAGTATCCGGTTTAATTCATAAAGCCAATAAGGGTGTCCTCTTTATAGATGAGATAGCATCCCTCGGTAGATCGCAACAGGATTTACTTACTGCAATGCAGGAAAAACAACTTTCAATAACAGGGAGAAGTGAGATGAGTTCTGGAGCAATGGTAATTACAGATCCTGTTCCTGCTGATTTCATTCTGATTGCAGCGGGAAACTTTGAGGATATAGAGAAGATGCATCCGGCCCTTCGTTCAAGAATCAGGGGTTACGGCTATGAGGTCTACATGAATGACATGGTGGATGGCTCAGAGGATTATAAAAAGAAACTGGTTCAGTTTGTTGCCCAGGAGGTGAGGAAGGACGGAAAGATCCCTCATTTTACAAGGGACGCAGTAGGTGAAATAATAAGGGAGGCAAGGAGGAAGGCCGGTATGAGAAACAAGATTAGTTTGAGGTTCAGGGAGCTTGGCGGCTTGATAAGGGCATCGGGGGACATAGCAAAGGAAAAAGACCATAAATATGTTACAATAGATGATATAATGGAGGGGAAAAAGGCTGCAAGGACTCTTGAACACCAGATGGGTGACCTCTATCTTGACAGGAAGAAGCAATACAATATTCTGATCACAAAGGGTGGTAGAATCGGTAGAGTCAACGGACTGGCGGTTCTGGGAGAGGGGGGTACTGTCCTTCCAATAGAGGCGGAGGTGGCTCCAGGAGGAAAGAAGTCGGAGATAATAGCTACCGGGAAGCTGGGGGACATAGCAAAGGAGGCAATTCAGAATGTCTCGGGTGTTATAATGAAAATCTACGGTGAGGATATAAAGGAGAAGTATGATATCTTTGTGCAGTTTCTCCAGACCTATGAAGGCGTTGAGGGGGATTCAGCAAGCGTTTCCGTTGCTGTTGCAATGATATCTGCCTTCAAGAATGTTCCTGTGAACCAGAGCGTTGCAATGACCGGTTCCCTGACCGTTAGGGGAGATGTCCTCCCGGTAGGCGGTGTAACCCAGAAGATTGAAGCGGCCATAGAGGCAGGATTAAAGAAGGTTATAATTCCCAAAAGCAACGAGAAGGATGTGCTTCTTGAGAAAAGATACAAGGGCAAGATTGAGATTATAACTGCCGAGAAGATAACAGATGTCCTAAAGAATTCTCTAATTGGCGGCGACACAATAATAAAAGAGATGAGTAGATACTGGCCAGAAGGCAGTTAATTCTTTTAAGTTAATCTGTATCTAATAATATCTGAAATGGAGATTGAAGAGTTGCCAGGAGTTGGTGCAAAGGTTGCTGAAAAGCTCAGAGAGGCAGGCTATATAAGTCTGGAGTCTATTGCAGCAGCATCTATCTCTGAGATAAAGGATGTGGGTCTTGGAGAAAGCTCTGCTATAAAGATAATCAATGCTGCCAGAGAGAATCTCAGCATGGGATTCGAAACCGGTCTGGAATTTATGAAGAGGCGGGAGAACATAGGCAGAGTAACTACCGGAAGCAGGGAGTTTGATTCTCTCATCGGTGGGGGGGTTGAAACCCAGGCAATTACAGAGTTTTTTGGAAAATTCGGCTCTGGTAAAACCCAGATTGCTCATCAGCTTGCCGTTAATGTTCAGACGCCAAAGGAGGAAGGAGGTCTGGATGGAACTGCAATATTTATAGATACGGAGAATAGTCTGCCTTATAATGAAAAAATTTTGATTAAAGAAGATGATAGATATGAATTTAGACCCATCGGTGGATTGGTAGGGGATGCTCTGCAGGAAGGAAAAATTAAAAAATTCGGGAAAACGCTTTCTACATCCGACAATCCACGAGATATAGAGGTCGTTTCCTTTGATCCGCAGGATTACAAGACAAAAACATTCAGGGTTAGTGGGTTTATGAAACATCCTGCTCAGGCAATATATAGGGTTAAATTAAAAAGCGGTAGGGAGGTTAAAGTAACCAAGGACCATAACTTTTTCTCTTTGGATGAGAATGGTGAACTGGTTGAGACCTCCACTAAGGACTTGGAGTCTGGTGGTTTTATTGCAGTTCCCTCAAGATTGCCGACTGTTTCGGAGGGGATAGAACTGGACGTGGCAGAAATCTTCGAGAAGAATGGCTTTGAGGATTTTTATGTTAGAGGCGGTGATAGGTTTAGGGTGTTTCTTAGGAAAAATAAAGACCTGAGAAAAGTTGCGGAGCGATATGATTTTAGTTATAATGCCGTAGATAATTGGAGGGGAAGGTCCTGTGTTCCCCTAAAAATATTCAAAGAGATTAGAGATGGTTTAAAAGATGGGGATATAAAGGAGCTGAGAATCGGTAGCTGGTCTAGGTCAAACTCTCTTCCAGTAAGAATCAAGATCGATAAAACAATTTTAAAGTACCTGGCTAGTTTTATTGCTGAAGGCTGTATAACCAGAATAAACAATAGAGTGATAATAACTACTTCCAATGATGAGGTCAGGGAATGGGTATCGGAATTTTCCAAGAAATTTAATCTTCACGTACAAAAAGCAAAGAATGGATATGATCTGGTTATAACCTCACGGACGCTGGCTGCCTTCTTGGATTCATTATGTGGAGGATATAATGCATACGAGAAGAATATCCCCGCATTCCTCATGGGTATGCCCACAGAGGCAAGGATGGAATTCATGAATTCATACATTCTCTGTGATGGGAACATAAACACAATAACCGGACAAACCAGTTGTGAAACGGTAAGTGATGATTTGGCCAATTCCATGCTGTATCTGACTTCAAGTATGGGAATCCCGGCAAGAAACCATAAGGTTAGAAGGGAATATGATGGTAGAGATAGCATAACCTACAATCTGCAGTTTGCAACAAATCCCTCTAAGGATCCTGGATTGATGTACATACCTAACAGGATAGGTAATTTATTTAAGATAATTAGAGAAAAGGCCGGTATCACTATGAAAGATGCAGCCGATATTATGGGCTACAAGACCACTACACCGCTCTGGCAGGTTGAATCCGGAATGGTTAATAAGATTGGTAGAGGAAAGGTTGAAAAATTTGTTGACTTTTTAAGTGAGAGGATAGAGGATGGTAGACTTAAAAACATAAAAAAGATTCTAACAGGGGATATATGGTTTGATGAGGTTGTAGAGGTTAAAGAGGTCGGCTTTGAGCCAACCTATGATGTTGAGGTAATGCCGGCTAATAGAGAGATAGAAAATTTTGTAGCTGGTAGGGGTGGGATTTTCCTGCATAACACCTTCCGTCCTGAAAGGATATCGCAGATGGCCAAGGCAAAAAACTTGGACGCTAATGAGATTCTGAAGGGAATTCACGTTGCAAGGGCATATAATTCCGACCACCAGATGCTTCTGGTTGATAAGGCCTCAGAGATGGCTAAGGAATATGGAACACGACTTGTGATTGTCGATTCTCTGACAGCCCATTTCAGGGCAGAATACACAGGCAGAGGAACATTGGCCGAGAGGCAGCAGAAACTGAACAGGCTTTTACATGCCTTGCAGAGGAAACTTGCTGATTTGCATGATATGGCAATCGTAGTGACAAATCAGGTGATGTCCCGACCCGACGTAATGTTCGGCGACCCGACACAGCCGATAGGCGGACATATTGTTGGGCATCACGCAACATTCAGACTCTATCTCAGAAAGAGCAAGGGCAACAAAAGAATTGCAAGGCTTATTGACTCCCCATCCATGCCAGAGGGCGAGTGTATATTTGAGGTTGACACGACGGGCATTAGGGATAGTAACTGACATCCCCCCTGCAAGGGGCGATAATGCCGGTCTTTCGGAATGTGTTGCCGCTACTCTTTGTCAAGTTCATCATACCTCCGCTTAACCATCTCCCATGTTGGGAGATTGGTCTGGCATCCCCATTTTTCGACTATAAAACTCGCTGTTGCATTTGCAAAGTTTATGGCATCGTGGGTTTCAAATCCTCTGAGATGTGCTGCAATAAAGCCTGCATTAAAGGCATCACCTGCCCCGGAAGCATCGACCGAATCTGTCTTATAAACAGGAACGGTCATCTGCACCCCATTTGAATAGGATATGGTTCCCTTCTCACCTCTTGTTATTATAAAAACGCTTGGGCCCAACCTGTGACTGATGCTAAAACCAATCGTTTTTAGATGCCTTAACTCATGGTCATTCAAGACAAGAACATTTACGTTTTTGAGGATCTGATAGAATTTCTTCGGAACGCTTTCAAAATCAAAGACACCGTAGCCGGGATTATACACCAAAAACCTATTCCTGGATGCATAAGAAACCCTTTTCTGCAGATTCAAATATGTTCTCGCCATATAGATGCAGCTTGCCCGGTGTATTAATCCTTTATCAAATTCAAGCTCGTCCATCTTCTCAGTCACTCCCTTGTAGAAGAAGCTTATCTGCCTCCCATCCTCCTTAAAGAACATAGACCTTGTTGTATCTCCATTGAGAATTCTCTTTAATCTCAGGTCAATACCAAGATTCTGGAGATACTTCCTGTAGCCCTCTCCTTTTGCATCGGCCCCTATAACGGAAACAAGAGCTGTTCTAAGTCCAAGAGATCTTGAAACAACAGCAGTATTGGCGCCCATTCCACCGTAGAATTCTCTCCAGCTTGAAACATCAGCGGAATTATTGATTCTGGGCAGGGAACCGACCTCATAGAAGTCATCTATTGCCGCATCCCCAAATACAAGAACATCTATTTTATCTCTTCCAGACATATATCTAATTAAGACAGCTTTGATAAAAATGAAGGTTGTAATCTCGGTCGGTGGTTCAATTCTCGTGCCGGAAGACATGGATATCACCTATATGATGGACCTTGCAAACCTGGCAAATGAGCTTGCTAATAAACACAGGATTGCAATTGTAACGGGAGGTGGAAGAACAGCAAGGAATTACATAGAGTCTGCAAGGAAATTTGGGGCGAGTGAAATTCTCTGCGACCTGATTGGGATCTCGGCAACAAGACTGAATGCAAGACTTTTGTCAGCAGCAATCGGAAAGAAGGCAAATCTTGAACCTCCGGGGGAATTCATGGCTGCAAGGGAGGTGATGGACTCCCGGAGGATTGTTGTGATGGGGGGTACACATCCCGGTCATTCTACTGATGCTGTTTCCGCCCTTCTGGCGGAGTATATAGAAGCAGACCTTCTCGTTAATGCCTCTGATGTAGACGGAATCTATGACAAAGACCCGGAGAATTACAGGAATGCAAAACGCTACGAGAGAATTCCCATTGATAAACTGGTTGATATGGTAAAATCCTATTCTCTTGGGGCAGGAAGATATGAATTAGTTGACATCCTTGCAGCAAAGATAATCCAGCGCTCCAGAATAAAAACCATCTTCGTGAACGGCAGGGATTTAGGGAATCTGAGAAACGCGATAGAGGGAAAGAGGTTTACTGGTACTGTGATTGAAAATGATGGGTGAATTCACTTGTTTCTCTAATATTAAACAGATTCTAACTTCCTGAATTCCCGAATTCTTAGGCACTATGTCTGTATTTTCAGCACCAAGAGGCCCACCGTATTTATAGACATAATGCCCAATTACCCCTTATGTCATTCATTAGGTACAAAAGGGTCTGGAATAAGGAG
>WALD01000078.1 GCA_015523055.1 Candidatus Altarchaeota archaeon | reverse complement strand
GCATGAGGCCCATTATCCGGATCGTGACTCTGGTTCCAATCTTCCCCAACACCCCATAGACCAGACTGGAGCGCGAGATTATCAGATAGGACAACAGGAAAACGAGGAGTATATTCGCAAGGACGATAGCCATCTTCAGGAGCGTTTGTGCTGAGTCAAAGAGGAGAATTCCCGTTGTTATTGCACCGGGGCCTGTAAGGAGGGGGATTGCCATGGGCGTTACTGCTATGTCAACCTTCTTTCCCACGATCAGCTCCTCATCTGAAGACACTGTCCTGCTCTTTCTGCCAAAGAGCATTTCAATTGAGATTATGAGGAGAAGAATTCCGCCCGCTATCCGGAAGGAATACATTTTGATGCCCAGCAGATTAAATATAAAATTCCCGGTTATTGTAACCAGAAGGAGGGTTATCGCGGCAATCATAACAGCCATCCTTATTGCGGCTATCCTGTCATTTTCCCTAAAATTCTCCAGAAGCGTGATGAAAAAAGGGACATTACCTATGGGATTAATTACTATGAAAAGTGCTGTAAGGGAGTGGATGAAGAAATTGAGATCAGTCATGTAAACATATTTAGTCTAGGGTTATAAATCTTTACCTCTTCAGGTAGTCCTCCAGAATTTTCAGGGCACAATATCTCCCGCACATGGTGCATGCCTTCTTGCCTACCAGATCTTTATGCTCTGCCCTTACTCTGCCATCTATACAGAGCTTGAAGATTCTGTCCCAGTCCAGCTCTTTCCTTGCCTTTGAGAGTTCATCATCACGTTTTGTGTCTCCGAGCCGGACTATGTCTGCAGCGTGGGCTGCGATCTTTGAGGCAATGACTCCCACCCTCACATCATCAACCGTTGGAAGGCCCAGATGCTCTGAAGGGGTTACATAGCAGAGGAAGTCGGCTCCGTGCATCGCCGCCAAAGCTCCCCCTATTGCCCCGGAGATGTGGTCGTAGCCGAGGGCTATATCGGTAACAAGTGGGCCGAGGACATAAAACGGGGCATTGTCGCAGAGCCTCTTTTCGAGCTTCACATTCATCTCTATCTGATTTAAAGGGACATGACCTGGCCCTTCGATTATGATGGGGACACCGGCCTCTCTTGCCCTCCGGGTCAGCCTGCCCATGTTCAGCAGTTCCTGAAACTGGCACCAGTCAGAGGCGTCATGGATGCCTGCCGGTCTGAGAGCATCACCAAGGCTGATAACGACGTCGTATTCCTTCACTATCTCGAGAATTCTGTCGAATTCAGTGTAAAGAGGATTCTCCCTTTCATTTTTGATAATCCATGCCGCAATGAAACTCCCCCCTCTGCTGGTTATCGGGATGAGCCTTTCACTCACTCTCTCCACTATCCTCCGGGTAATCCCACAGTGCAGGGTCAGGAAATCAACTCCGTCCTTACAGTGCTTTTCTATGACATTGAGAATTGAGTCCGGATCCATATCCACCTTCTTCTCGATGAATGCCTGATAGATGGGGACCGTTCCAAGGGGAATCTCCGTCTTTTTGATAATCTCCCTTCTGACCCTGTCAATGTTATTACCGATGCTCAGGTCCATGAGGGTGTGGGTCCCGGCCTCAACGGCAACCCTTGCCTTTTCAAGCTCGTTGTCTATGTCCGATGTGTCGGTGGACGTCCCGATGTTCGCGTTCACCTTAACCCGTGTTCCCTCACCGATTGCAAGGGGCTCGATATCCCTCTCCGAATTCCTGACTATCACAACGGAGCCATTCTTAACCCTTCTTTTCAGCTTATCCTCAGGGATTCTCTCCCTCTCTGCTATCCTTTTCATCATTCTATTCGCGGGAATTCCTCTGCTTCCTGCCGGGGAATTCAATAAGTGGCTTTTATTCTATTCGCAGGGATTCAATAAGTAGTGTCGCGTAATAAGAGGACAACCTACGGTTTAATTGCGATTTTATATCGCAATTTTTTGTAAATCTCCGATTACAAAATCCCCTTATCAACCCACTTTCCCTTGAATTCTAACCGCCGGGGAATTCAATAAGTGGCTTTTATTCTATTCGCGGGAATTCCTCTGCTTTAGATGAGGAATTTTTGCCTATATCTCTACCCCGCTCCTTACAGCTTCTCTTACTATAGTCACCTGGTTGCTCATTTTCTTGAATTCTTTTGGCGTGTAGCAGAGAAAATCGACAGGATAATCAAGGCGCCAGTAATCATATAACCTAACCGGCCTCTTGTAGAACTTTTCATCAGCAAACCTTGGAGATACGAGTATGAGGTCTATGTCACTGTCCTTGTAATGTCCTCCCCGGACTCTGCTTCCAAAAAAGATCATCTTATCTACCTCAATGTCCTTTGAAAGGTTCTCCTTGAATTCCTTCAGACCCGCTATTATATCGCTTTCTCTATCCATTCCATGACCTCGTCAGCTAGACTGATGAAATTAAAAGTGTCTGCTTTATCAAATAATTCTGATGGCAGGTTTCCTGTTGCATCAGGATATCTTGTCTGTAAATACAGTGGATCCAGCTCCTTACACACTCCTCTAAGGTCTTCAGGTAAATCCAGTTTGTTAGCTAGAAAAACCAGGTCGTGTGTCTTCTTAAGCTCGTTAAATCTTTTGATGTACAATGCCTTCAGGGCCTTTTCCAGAGCCTGCTGAGCCAGAAGCGAGGCTACCCGGTACTGCTTAATCTCAAAATTTGCCTTAGCACTATCCAGATCATCCTCTGCCTGCTTCCACCATACCTTTATATCATCACGCATTTTGATTTATATTTATTATACTATTATGTTTTAATTTAATATTCATTAACAAGCATTGACAAAATTAAAGTGATATGCTGCGAGAACGTGAAATGTGGACAATCAGTTGCCCGCACCGGGATTTGAACCCGGGTCAGAGGCTCCGCAAGCCCCCAGGATATCCAGGCTACCCCATGCGGGCGTGTAAATCATATGGAAACGGTAATTAAAGGCGTTATCCCTGCACTCCGAGTTCAATTCTGTTGCCATGAGCATCGTACCCTGCAATGTCCTGAATTCCGGAGTATGGCTGTTTCAGGATAAGATGCACGAATCCTGTCTTCCCGAAGAACCTGAGGTCTGCCTTTGATGGTCTGAAATCTCTGCCCGGGTGGGAATGGACGCTCCCTATGATGGAGTAATCTATTGGCTTCATGTATAACGGTATCGTTGCGAACCCGTCCCCCGCTCTTGTGCCGGGAATTATAAGAACCTCAACAATCAGCTCCTTAGTGCCTCTCAGAAGACCGCTGAACTCCTTTGGATAGACCTCCCTCGAAACGCCAAGCATGAACTCCAGAGCCTCACGCCTGATGAGAATTCTTTTCAATCTTCCCATATGTCGGATTGATACCAGATTTAACATATCAACCCCCGAATTGGAATTGATGAATTCTAATCAATGCCCCATCTCCCTTTTCATCATTCTCCTGTATCTGCCGTAGGGGTCCTGGGGTGAGAATCTTGCAGGTCTGGTTCCGATAACAGCTCTGCCGCATTCCGGGCATCTGTCCTTCAGGGTATACCTGCCGCAGTTCTCGCATTTGTGAATTCTTGACTTCATTTCTGCCTCTCTGCCATCTCTTTGTGAAATTCCCCCTTACCATGATTCCTTTCCATATACTCAATTCCTTTCTTAACCGAGTTGTGGAGTAATTTCTCGGCGCTCTTATAGTCCTCTGCTCTGACCTTCACCCTGTAGAAGGGGGCAGATACATAATTCACCTCTATCTCTCCCTCTGCTCCTGATTCCTGAATTCTGATTAGGGACTCCCGGATTATATCCACACCGTTGGGAGCATAGCTGTTCAGCTTCACAAAACCGGTAACCACAACAAATGGTGGCTTCACATTCTTATTAATGATGTCCAGAAGTCCTGCCCTGTTCTTCTTTCTTATTCCAAGTTTCTCAATCAGTGTGTTGTCCCCGGCAATGGCCTCAAATCCGTCGTATGGGGAAGCATAGTCCTCAAGCTTTGAGAGAATCTCTGTCTCCAATTCCTTCTTTGAGAGCTTCAGTTCCTTTGTAAGCAGTTCAATTATCCTCTGGCTCCTCTGTTTCTGTTTGACTTCATAGAGTTTCTCCTTCCTCTGTGCATCATTGACTCTTCTGAGAGAAAGGTCTATATGCCCTCTTTCAGGATTCACATTCAGAACCTTAAGAACGACCTTCTGTCCCTCCTTCACATAGTCGCGGATATTACGAACCCACTTAAGAGAGATCTCTGAGATGTGCAGCATCCCCTTTTTATCACCATACTCATCAAGGGTTACAAAGACACCCTGTCTGAATACCTCCTTCACAGTAGCCAGAATGAATTCCCCCTCTTCAGGATACGCGGCCTTCTTCGCCATGATATGAACTGGGATTGAATTCTTAAAACCCCCCGGAATCTGCTCATGATGAAAATTCACAGGGTTCACAGGGTGGACCTGATGAATTCTGAGTATCTGATTTATATCTCTCCCAGCTAATACATAAGACGATATGGGTTCAAAGCCATTAATTGCCTTAGTGCTGATGGCAGTCCTTCTGAGCGGCGGATGTCTGGGTGGAGGGAGGTCAAGATACTTCTGCCCTGATGGGAGGGAGGTCTCCGACAGCGAGCTCTGCTTTGCAACGGGGGATATGTGCAACTCGGTATCCTCAATACTGGAGAAACGGAACCGCTGCAACCTGAAGAGGGTTGAAGTGAATGGCAGGGTTTCAGAACCCAAATTCAGAACATCAGCCAGGGGGAATAACTATACAATTTTCAATCTCGAATCCAATGAAAAGGAACTCAGGGTTTTTGTCAGGGAACATCCTCCGGTTCAGGAGGGTGACGACGTGATGGTAGAGGGTGTCTTCCATAAGAAAAAGCAGGTGGGTAAATACTCATTCAGGAATGAGATTGAGGCGGTCGTTGTTAAGATAAAATGAGGGAAAGAACTCTCAGAAAGATTGCGATAATATGCTTTCTGGCCGGGATATTAATGCTCTTCCTTGTCTCCAGAAAACTGGAGATGGAGTCTGAACCAGAGAGAATAGGGGACATTACAGTGGAGGACATCAACAACCAAGTGAGGATATGCGGCAAAGTAACGAATAAATTCGTGTCTGGTAAGGGCCATATCTTCCTCAGGCTGGAAGATGAAACCGGCAGCATAAGGGCAGCAATATTCAATGATACTGCGGGGAATCTGAGGAGATATGGAATTAATGTCTATGATGTTCTCGAGGGCGATGAAGTCTGCCTCCGGGGGAAGGTCAGCGAGTGGAAAAAGGAGCTGGAGATAGTTGCAAACTGGGTTGAGAGCTAAGATGTTTTTCGAAATCCTGTCCTTAACGCTACTTGGGATTGCGGTCGGAATTTTTACTGGTTTAATTCCGGGAATTCATGTGAATAATGTTTGCGTGGTCATTCCAGAGATTTTAATCCTGTATGGTGTTCCTGCCCATGCCCTTGCATCGTTTATAATCTCAATGGCCGTCACCCATACAATCGTGGATTTTATACCCTCAATATTCTTGGGGGCTCCGGAAGGCGCGACAGCACTTTCTGTGCTGCCCGGACATCGGATGCTGCTGCAGGGGAAGGGCATGGAAGCCCTCTATCTCACGATCCTCGGTGGCGTGTGGGTTACAATAACATTTGTCCTGCTGAGCCCCCTGCTCATCCTGATTCTGCCGTTATTTTATGGGGTGATAAAGCCTTATATCTTTCTAATCCTTCTTGCAATACTGCTGACTATGATAGCCACTGAGAAGAAAAACAGGGGATGGGCTTTTCTGGTTGTTCTCTTATCTGGAGTGCTTGGGCTACTCCTCTGGGATAACCCTGCAGCCTCACTAACCGTCCTGTTCTTCCCTCTCTTCACCGGGCTGTTTGGACTTCCCACACTCCTGATAAGCCTGAGAGAAAAGAGCGTAATCCCTCCCCAGGAGAGCTGGATTGGAGTGGTTGATAAAAACCTGATAGGAAGTGGGGTGATCAAATCCTTCTTATCGAGTCTCCTTGTTGGAACCCTGCCCGGAGTGGGGGCTTCACAGGCAACAGTCATGGTTCAGGAGATAACAGGGAAAAGAGACAAGAGGGAATTCCTCATCTCAGTCGGCGGGATAAATACAGCGGTTGCGATATTCTCCATCCTTTCCATCTATACAATAAAGAGGACAAGGTCCGGGGCAGCAGTCGTTATAAGCAGGGTGCTTGATGGGTTCGGTTTGAATGAGCTTGTTCTTCTCGTTTCTGTGGCCCTTATCGCGGTTGGAATATCGTCCATTCTTGCCCTGAGGATAGGCAGGGCATTCATGGAGGTGATTGGAAGGGTTTCATATCCCAAGATATCTGTTTCTATAATCGGGCTCCTTGTCTTTCTTGTTGGATTCATTACGGGGCCATTTGGACTGCTTGTATTGTTCACGGCAACATCGCTGGGGCTAATAGCTCCCCTTACGAGGATTAAAAGGAGTCATCTGATGGGTGTTCTTCTTGTTCCGTTAATACTCTTTTACCTGGGGGTGGTCATTTGACGGAAACTATCGTGAAGATTGGAGGCAGCCTCTGCAGGAGCAGGATGGTGCTGAAAAGGTTGTGCAGAGTTCTGAACGAATTCAATGACATCTTCGTCGTCCCCGGGGGAGGAGAATTCGCGGAGAGAATAAGGTGGATAGACCGGGAATTCGGGCTGGGGCCGGAGGTTGCCCACAATCTTGCCATTCTTGCGATGCAGCAGACAGGGGTGCTAATAAGAGACTTCTTCAAGGGCGAGATTATTGACTGTTCCACTCTACTGGGTGATAGGGATCTAAAAGCAAGCTGGGATGTCACCTCGGACTCTATCGCCGCATACGTGGCAAAGAAGAGGGGGGCTGAAAGACTCATTCTTCTGAAGGAGGTGGATGGGGTCTTTACAGCAGACCCGAAGAAAAACAAGGATGCATCGCTGATTTCCGGACTGACGGTTGAGGAATTATCGGAGATGGAGAATTCATGCGTGGACAAGGAATTCCCCGGGTTTGTAAGGGACTCAACCCTTGATATCTGGATAGTGAACGGGGGATATCCAGAAAGGATAAAAAAGATAATGGACGGTAAAAAAGCCAGGGGGACGAGAATATTTATCCATGAATAGGGGGGCTAAGCCTCCTTGTCTACCCTATAAGGGGGCTGTCGCCCCCTTATCAACCTCCTTATGTAGGTGTTGTAATCCAATAAAGACAGATGCAGTCTTTAGAAGTAGAAAAGATTATATTTTATATTACAACCAGGAATACTAATAAATTATATGGCCAAAAAACCGGGTAATCCGAATCCGAAACCTCCGGTATCAAGGGGTATCCCTGTTGCGGAGAGTCTGTATCTGCCGAAGCATTACGGCTCGGAGATAAAGGATAAGGGGGGGCTGGAGAAGACCATCATCTGGGAGGTTGATGACATTATAGATTTTATATTCCCTAAGAGATATCAACCCACCTACTTCAGAGTTGCCAGTGGCTTTGTAAGGCTTATCCTGGAGCTTGGGAGGGTGACGAAGAAAGAGATATCAGAATTCCTGGATGAAACCGGATATTCCCGCTCTACGCTCGAGAACAGGATTATTCCCAAGCTTGTGAGGTTCGGTTTGCTGAAGAGAGAAAGGGAGATTGAGATTGGAATGAGAAGGGGCAGAACGCTGATTCTTAACGAGTCGCTGACCTTCACAAACTACCTGGAGAGGATTGCGTTCGCATGGAACATGCTTGTATCTACCGCAAGACAGAAAAGGAAAACAAAAGGGGGGAATTCTGGCGGGGGCTGAAAGGGGAGAATTCCAGCTATGGAGGAATTTAATAAATCAGATTATTCCTCCAGCTCCCGTATCTTCAGGTTGATTTCCATCAAATCCTTCTGGTAGCTGGAGACTATCTCCCTGAAGCTTTTCTCGTCAAGCTCTCTTTTGTGATACTTGGACTTTGCCTGCTCTATCAGATTGCTTGTTTCCTCCCTCTTTTTCTTCAGCTCTTTAAGCTCCTTTGGTTCTGCATCTATCTTCTCCCAGATACCCATCCTCAGGCGCTCCCTCCTGGACCTCCAGAGCTTGCTTATTCTGCCCATCTCACTCAATACCTCCTTCTTCTCATGACCATGGAGCTCCTTTCTCAGTTTCTCTGCCCTGATAGAAAGCCTCTTGAGCTTTATGGATGCTCTCCTTGCAGTCGCAGTATCATCCATTACCTCGCGTTCAATCTCTTTATGGGCTTTTGAATTACCCAGAAGAATAATTAGAAGAATCAGGCTAGAGAGTCCAACCATGAAGAGTAGAATTCCACCTATGCCATAGATATCAATCGGTTGCAGCATTTTATCCCCCCTTTTCTTCTGTCTCCCGCGCCTTCAGAGGTTCTTTGGGGGCATGAATCTCCAAGGTGTTGCCTTTATAGGTTACAATCAACTTGCTGGGGTTTATGGTAGCGGGAATTCCATAGATAATATTCAGGGGGATGCTCTTTTTATCCTTTATGCTTATCATAACGCTCTCCTTTGTTGCAGAAACATCAATATAGTCCTTTCTGGACTGAGCTACATGGGTTCTGAGAATTATCTCCTCCCCGGTTTCTTTGATGCTTGGAAGGTCTGCAAGTGCCATGAGTTCGTCCTCAATTCTGCTCCAGTGTTCCAGCTCCTCGGCAGAGCCAGTAGACTCATATTTCTTGATCTTCGCTCCGATGAGCCCTATCATCCTCTGGTGCTTTTTCAGCTCGTCGGAGCACCTCCTGACAGCTTTATCGATTCGAGTGTATCTGCCTTTGAATCCCATAACCAGAGATATCAGAACGAGTAGGAATAGAAGAATCCCGGCCAGGAGCAAATCTGTATCGGTTACGCCATAGCCCACAAGAAAAGAGAGGTAGTCCCCAATGTTCATTCTTCTCCCTCCTCAGGTTTCTCCCTCCTCTTTTTATCTCCGGGAAGCCTCCCGATTCTCCTCACAAGCCCTTCAAGGTCGTGGGCTATGTCAGCTCCAAGGTCGGTTAGCATAACCTCTTTTATCCTGCCCTCCTTGTTGAATTCAACAAGGCCATGATTCTCCATGGTAGAGAGTATCTTTAGTGCATGGGTGTAGGTACAGTCTGTTTCCTTTGCAAGGATTGATGCATATTTGCCTCTGGAATCCCTCAGGCTAAGCAGTATGCCGACGGGTTTTCTGTGCAGAAATAGATCCATAAGGTTTTTTTCGTCCTTCATTATGACCACCAGAAAAGATATACTCCAATAAGTATATAAGAACAGGTATAAATATCTTTGAACTAATGGGCTTTACATCCTTAAACCCCCCCAAGGTTTGTTTTATGTGTTTACTGCTCAGGACACCTGATTACCGGGAGAAGCGTTAAAATACAGAGAATTCCATCAGGGTTGAATTCCTGCACGGTTTAATAATTGGCTAAAACAAACAGAATTCCGGCAGGGTTGAATTCCCGTCTTATGGCCAGCAGGCGCATTTATCGGCTGTAGTCACGGTACAATTATCTAAAAGTTGTACATAGTCCCCAGACAACTGCCAGCTAAATGCACAGGTCTTGTTATAATTATTACATGTTTCATCGCAAGAATCAAAATCCGGTCCCCCTATAATGTCATAAATGAGGAATGGTTGTCCTCCACCACCAAGTAGGTCACTGGAGTTGTATCCATCAAGCGTATCCGCATCCAACCCACTCTCTGGTCCCTGTTTGATATCCTCCACATCAATCAGGTTATCTTCCGGGTTATCATCAAGGTTGTTGGTGGTGTTGGTGAAAATCTCGGTGAGATCATGACCCTGCACCCCGGCAGGAACCTGGGCCAGGCTATAATTTATTATAGTAGCTACTGCCAGAATTACAACCAGCAATATCAAATGCTCTCTCTCAATAGTTATCTTGATGTCCATTCCCTCTGTTATACTTATATTTTTATCATTTAAATAATCTCTTATCCCGTAGCATTACAGCAAATCTTATAGTTATAGTAATCAAATTCTGCTGCGTGAGAATTCTCCGGCCGGTATAGAGAGGAAAGATTACCGAGATATCCTGTTGGACAGATGCCATCGGCCAGGACGCAGGTTATATTCCGGTTACTTGCATGGAGGCATATATTATTTGGGTACCTGGAGTAGTTCCCAGCGTGGGAGTTTGCCTCCTGATATAGGGAGATAACACCCCCGTCCCCTGGTGAGCAGGCTCCAGTTGTGTTATAGACAGTGAGTTCTCCATCCCCGATCTTACAGCAAACATCCCAATCTGCATCGGTATATTTACCACAGATTCCAGCATGGGAATTCCTTCTCTGCCACAGAGAGAATACACAGGTATTCTTCTCTACACCACCTGGGCAGGTTCCGGAGGCGAATATATCGCAGAGCAATACTCCCGCAGGAATAGTCGTTGTAGTACTTGTCATGGGAACAGGAACTCCAGTAGCGTTTCCTGACCATATCACCATTCTGAGTTTAAGGGCTGAGTCAATCCGGCTGTGGAATGTTGCAGTTCTTGTCGTGGGGATGATGAAGGTTGAATCCGCCTGCTCTGTATAATTCCCAATGATACACACGGTAGGTGATATCAGATGGAAGTTTCCATAGTGTTGAGCTTCAGTGTTATCAGGTAGATAATCAGGATCTGATGTTAAGATAATGGCATCAAACCTAATTGGCGATCCTGAGGGTGTAGTGCGATTTATTATAAGAGTGTGTTTCCCCTTGCTAAGTATAAAACTGGATGTACTTTTTCTCCATGTAAGTTCTGACGCAGGGTATAGTTCAGCAGAGGTTATATCGTCAATGGATAGATTTATGTCAATAGCATCGCTAGCGTTGTATCGTGTCCATATCCAGTATTCATTAGGTGCGGAAATATTCAGGTTATATAAAAGCCACTCATTGCTTGTCGGGATGGCCATGCCCTCATCCCCGGACATATCCTGATCGGATACCTGGATTGTACCGGATTCATCATCATAGCTCTCGGCTTCTCTCCAGAGATAGCTATCCGTATAGCCGTTATGCACTCCAAGGTTGAAGCCATTAAGGCAGCTTACCTTCCCCTCGGAGAATTTGTTGATATTCAGTCCATCAAAACAGCCCCTGTCAGAGGAATTAATGCACTCTATCTCCATATAGAAATCATATTTTCCGGTCTTAAGAAGCCTGTTCCTTGTGAGAGCGTAATCGCTCAGGGTTAGATTGATCAGCTGCATCAGTTTGTCGGCGTCCAGAACCATGTCCTGTTTCGCGCCAAATAGGTTGGAATCAACCAGTCCAAAGACTGTAACATTCTCTGGTTTTATGTACCAGTCCGCCGGAAAACCCTCACTGCGGACTAATTGCTCCATCACAGTGGAAGAAAGCCACTCCATATCCCCAGTGTTCTTCAGGACATCTATTCCCGAGATTATCTCGTCCCATATATAGACGATGAAGGCAAGGATTATCATGAATATCAGAGTTGCCACAACGAAGTCCGAGACGAATGCCTGCCCCTTTCCTGCCGGGAGGTTAAAGGGTTCCATTCTTTAGATATATCACCTCGTCTCTGTTTTCAATCTTTATCCTTATGCTCTCGTTGATTTGCATGGTCGTTTTCCTGCCATTGAATGAGCATATACTCAGGGTGCAATTGATGCGGGGGGTTGACAGGGACGATGCCCAGGTCATATCCAATACACGTAATTCAAGTATTGACTCATTCACATAGAAGCTGACGGTATAGGGCATGCCCTGTATATCGCCTGGAGGATCAAGATACAGATAATAGCCATCCCCTGTAATCGCCATCTCATTTATTCCTCCTGCAATGGAATTAGCAACGTCCTGTCCCTCAATGTCAAATTTCATATATGTGGTTGCGTTGAACCTCTGGAGGAGTATAAAGCCGATGATGATGAAGAGTATAAGAACAAGGGATAGAGTAACGAGAAATTCCGCACTGGCCTGTGCTTTGCCTGTCTCCATTTCCACTCGTTAGTATATTCGCTCTCCCATTTATAACCTATGCCATCAATGGCGGCTATCCGGGGATTTGATCTTCATCCCCCTTCAGAGGAGGCGTATTATTTCCAGTCAAATTTTTAAACTCACCTGCAGTTTTATATTCCGGAGTACCTCAATTTTTCCGGCAATCATTTATCTCACGTAATTTATTTGCAACCTTGCATTATAAATACAGGATATCAACTTATCTTATTCCACCGTAATAAACTTATCTTATTCCACCGTAATATTGACATCATAAGGGCTGTCGGGGGGGAGGGATTCCACAGAAAGAACATAATAGCCCTCCCTGCAGGGCGCCCCGGGGCAGATGGACGAGATATCACTTACCATGTTGCCCTTGGTCACCTTGTAGATGTCGGTATAGGAATCAGCAACCGATACACGCAACCTAACTACAGAATTCGCTATCGAAACATCTTCTATGTTGCCAGGAATTCTCACTTCTATCTGCGTCTTTGATGGATGCCCCCGGATGTAGATAAAGTCGCTGGCTTCTTTGATTTCCTGCACTGCTCTCAGAGCGGAATCAACCCCAAGCTGTGTGCTTGAACTGACAATGAGGGAGGTACTTACGTATAGAATTGCAGAAAACACACCAAGGGCGAGGGCCAATATAATCATATATTCCAACGATGCCTGTCCTTTTTTCAACATCTTTATTAATTATCTCACTTATCTATTAATATAGCTATTTATTAGAAGAATGTAAAATTTATTAAAATAAGAAACTGGTGGATTAAAATGGACTATGAGACCATAGCAATAGAAACCATGGATTATGGAAAGAACAAATTTCTTGAGATATCCAAAAAGAGGGCAATGCCTGACGAGAATGTTTTTTTGAATATATCCAAGGGATACTATTCCCCCGAGGGTGAAAAAAGGTATCAGAAGGGTGTAGGATTTCCCGACGATGCAGAATTCGTGTCCCAGCTGATAGAGAAAATACAGGAGGTATCCAGCAGGTAGAGTCTATCGGTTTGATTTATAGACTATAGTCTACAGTTGGTTGGATTCATAGAACAGGAATTCTGCTCGGTTCATAGAACAGGAATTCTGGGTCTGTCGCATTAAGGGATGATAATGTCTATCTGTCGCAAGAGGAGGATATGTAAAATTCTTTATCTTTTGGTAAAAATCAAAAACGATAAATTCTTAAATACTAATGGGGCAATATGAAGGCGATACTGAATGTACACATCATTCCGATAGGACTGGAGATTGACAGGGCTACACTGCCTTTAAAGGAATATAAGGCAGACAGGGTTTACCTGCTGGCCCCTGACTACAGGGATGCAATAGACAACTACTTTCTAGAGGAGGTGAAGGCGGGGCTTGACAGTGGCGTTGAGGTGATAGTGGAGGGCTATGATCGGTGGGATAATTTTCATGAGATTATGTCCAGATTCTGCGAGATTCTGAAGAGGGAGCAAGGGAATAATGTATTTGTGAATATTTCATCAGGGGGGAAGCTACCGGGCATTGCAGGGACGATAGCGGCGATGATGTTTAATGCGACTCCTTATTATGTCGTTCCTGAGAGGTACGAGAACAGGGTCAAGAAACAATCTACAAGTGGGTACAGGAAGGTCATTCCCCTGCCCGAATACAGGATAAGCCCGCCGGAGGAGAGACTGGTGGAGGCGCTGAGAATTATTAACGGGTATGAGAGAACAAGCCAGAAGACGCTCAGCAGAGAGCTGGTGGAGAGGGGATTACTGAGGGATAAGGACGAGAGAGAAAAGGAACTGAATAACAAGGCCCTGCATGTGCTGTTCAGGAGGCAGTTTTTGAGGCCATTGTTGGAGAGAAGATGGGTGGGGATGGAGGGACAGAGGAGGGCTGCAAGGTTATCGCTGACGGAAGAGGGGGAGAATGTGCTGAGAATTTTTGGGAGAGAGTAGATTTCCCTGGTTTTTTTTCCCTGCTGTTATCCGCGATAAGATCTATTGAAACTCCGACTCCCTGAATGCCTGCACCCTGTAGCGATGGAGTTTTACCTCTGGGTCCCTCCAGCAGTCCCCTGAAAGGCCGGCCTTTCGGCAGAGGCTGGTGAGAAATTCTCTCTTGTCTGGAATCTGCTCCCATACCTGGGGGAGGTAGGTGGCTCCGCTGGCGCCAAGCTCAAGGATTATGCCGTCCTTGCCTGGCTGAATTTCATCCACGGTTGTGGGTTCAGGGGTTGTGAGAACCGAAACCTCTATCTCTATCTCGTCAAGTTCATCGGGTCTTACTGCCGGAAAGCGCGGGTCATTGACTGCAGCGTTTATTGCGTTGTCGCGGACGTCGAGATATAGTTCCTGAACTGCGCGGATGTGTCCGATACATCCCCTTAACTGACCTTTCTTTTCGAGGGTTACGAATGTGCCCTTTTTCTCTTTCATTCTAGGATTGTCTGTGCCGGGTTGGAGAGTCTTCCTATCCCGGACATATTCCTCTACGGTTTCTCTGGCTAGATTGAGGAGGTAATGCTGCTCGCTCTTGTTGAGGGGGCCGGGGGATTCTTCCCGGGATTCCCTATCGGTATAGAAGGCAAGTGCAAGATAGCCGACTACTCTGCTTCTGTCCCCGAAAACATCACCAGAATTCTCATAGTGAAGGAGCCTGGTCTTCCAGTTCTTGAGTTTTGCTATTTCCACTGTTATCAGAACGGGAAAAAGGCCGCACATCTCGCCCCTGGCAACTTTGTTGAAGTCTAAGGCAAGGATGGCATCTATACTCTCCCTGTCCAATGAAACTGCCTCATCATAGGGATGATAATGGGATAAATCGGTGCTTGTCAGGAGAACGGTGTCCTGATTGAGGTAGCCGGACAGGAATTCAGCCAGCTGCCGAATCTCCTCTTTACTCATCTGTCCGATGATGATAGGGACTATCTCTATGTCGGGCATGACTTTTTTCAGATATGGAAGCTGGACCTCAATAGAATTCTCCTGCGAGAAGGGGGCGTTGTCCTGTGCAATAAGGGAATTCCTCAGCATTTCCTCGTTGAGGGGAGAAACCTTCAGCTCGCCCAATGGCGTGTCAAAGTGTGTGTAATCAGAGACGACTCCTCCATGGATGGGGTGGCTGTGAGAGGGGGCGAGGATTATAGCTTTTTTGAAGGTAGTGCCCTCCAGTTGCTTGTAGCTGAATGCTGCCGTCTGGCCGGATGCCATATAGCCAGCGTGAGCACAGATTAATGCCCTGATATTTATGTCCTCCTTTCTGGCATTGGAGAGAAAGGAATCAAGCATGCTTTTAAGATCTTCCCTGTCGCCGGGATACCAGCCAGTTCCTGCGAGGTCCGGTTCCTTTACTTTTTTCTCCATGGTTATTGTGGTTTCCTCGGAGGTTGCACTACTGCTTGTTACAGGTTCATTCCCGGGGATTATCTGAATAATTAAGAATATGAAGGCTGTAAATAAAACACCTCCCATGATTATTGCCATGCGACGGTCGAAATTCATTTCGGCGTGAATTCCCTTATAATCTTCTCTATGTTCTTTGAGGAGCCGCCTCCTACAGCGAGCTTTTCGTTTCCATGAGCTCCGCCGCCGAGTTTCTTACAGAGTTTATTTGCTATCTCTGCTGCATTATGGGCGGAGGAAGAGGCGACTACTATGCTTGTTTTGTCTCCTGATTTGTTTGCAAGGATTAGGAGACATTCCTTTCCGAGCGCTGAGTTTGCTATCTCGGTCAGGGTTTTGATGTCAAGACAGGATGTTATCTCTTTAATGATGCCAGACCTTCCTTTGATTCTCTGCAGGACTTCGTCCTTCAGGGAGTATCTCAATCTTTCAATATCCTTCTTCTGGGACTTCCAGCCCTCAAAAAGTTTTCTGGCTGATTCTGCTGAATTCCCCTGCGGAATTTCCTTGTATTGCCGGGCTGCACCCATCCTCTCCAGTTCTTCTCTCTGCTCCTCCCACTCCTTTCTGAATCTTTCAATGGTTTTCGGAAGCTGCTCTATCTGAACGGAAAAGACTGAGGCGATCTCCTTGAGGTTGGATTCGGTCGCATCTATGCTTTTACTGATTCCCTTTATCCCTTCCCTGTATCTCCGTGCCGCTTCCCCGGCCTTGAATTCCAGCCTCAGGACCCCGTCCTGAATTCTCCTAGCCCTGATTAGCTTTATCTCCTCCACCCCCCCCGTCCTGCTGAAATGGGTTCCACCACATGCCTCAATATCCCAACCCTTTATGTTGACGATGCGGATGTCCTTGCCAGGGACTGCACCACCCTGGTAGATTCTAAATCCATATCTCTCCTCTGCCCTGTTTCTGGGCATGAACCTTATGTCAATAGGCCTGTTCTCCTTTACCACCTGGTTAGAGAGGTCCTCTATCCTTTCCATCTCTTCGTTGCTGAGGCCGGCGTAGTGGGTTATGTCTAATCTGCCCAGATCTTCACTTTTGTGGGCCCCTGCCTGCCAGATGTGGTTGCCGAGAACCCTTCTTGCGGCTCCGTTTATGATGTGGGTACCGGTATGGTGCTGCATCAACTGCAGCCTTCTGTTCCAGTTCAGGGAGCATTTTACTGTCTGGCCCTCTTTCAGGGAACCGACATCTTCCAGTTTGTGCAGGATGACCCGTCCGGCCTTTGTTACCTTCTCTATCGGAAGGCCATCCATCGTGCCGAGGTCGGATTCCTGACCCCCTCCCTCCGGATAGAAGTAGGTTTTATCGAGGATTACCTGATTATTGATGATTGAAAGAATTTTCGCGTTGAATTCTTTTATGTTCTGGTCCTCGTAGTATCCGAGCTTTGTTGGAGAAATGTTTTCCGGAAGCTTTATCTTCGTGTTTGCTTTTTTCTTCTCCTTCGGTTTTTCATGTCTTGCAGCTACCCGGATATAGAAATCATCGGGGATTTTTATCTGCTGTTCTGAGAATTCCTTTACGAGTTCGGGGGTCATGCCGTAGGTGTCATAGAGGGTTATAAGGTCCTCCCGGGTTATTCTTTTCCCGAACTTACTAACAATCCGTTTGCCCTTTTTCACAGTGTTATCATACCTATCCTCTTCTACTGCGACCAGTTTGAGGATTTCGTCCCTGTTCTCCTTCATCTCTGGGAAGTCCTTTGCAAAGTAGTCAATCTGCCAGCCCACTATATCCTGGAGGGACAGGGAGAGATTCAGATTTCTAAGGGAACGGATACTTCTCCTGACCAGAAGGCGGCCGAAGTATCCTGCCTTAACATTTGAAGGAACCACCCCATCGTTGAGCATGAACATTAATGCCCGGGTATGGTCGCAGACTGCATAGAGGTTTTCCATAGGGGAGATATTTTCTGTGAGCCTGTCGAGTGGAATTTTTAGCCTCTCTGCCACCTTTTTCCGGAGGGTGTTCAAATCATATCTACTTTCTACGCTCATCATTCCTGCTGTCATGGAATACTCTGCAAGTATGTCAGAATTGGGCACTACACCTGATTCCCTTTTCAGCCTCTCCAGAACCCTGCCGAAGATTGCCTCATAAGCGGATGGACTGCCCTGTGATAACCATGTGAATCTTTCAAGGCCATAGCCGGTATCAACAACCTGCATAGGCATCTCCTGTTTGCCTTTAGAGGTATTTTCATACATCATAAAAACCAGGGTTGCAAGTTCTACCCCCCCAACTATTACCTCAAAACACGGCCCTGAATTCCCGCCCCCAGACCAGTCAGCCTCCAGGTAGGTAATCTCCTCCTGCGGGATTCCCAGGTTCAGGAGAAGGTTATTGCAGAGCTCAACCGTCCTGTCCTTAAAATAGACGAACTTCCCTTTAGTATTGAAGGCGTGATGGGCCATCATCTCAAATTCGGTCAGGTGGCGACCGGTCTTGCCTACATTGTCGATGTCGTTGAAGCGAAGACAGGGCTGGCTCATCGTCAGGGGGTTTGCAGGAGGTTCCATAGTCCGGTTCATAACCCACGGCTGGAAGCAGGATATTGATGCTATGGTGAAGAATGTATCGTCCCGCCATCTGGAAACAATCGGATAGCGAGCAATGCGCGTGTGGCCGTTCTTCTCGAAGAACGAGAGAAAGAATTCTCTCATCTCATGGAGGGAGAATTTTTTCTTTATAGGGGAATTACCAATGAATCTGTATTCCTCACACGGCGGCTCCCCGCAGATGTCTCTATCACCCAGCGACCAGAACGCCCTTCCACATTTCCTGCATCTCCTTCTCTTAAAGCCCTCGCTCCGGAAGAGCTCCACCTCGTAGTCTGACATTTTTTCGTAATAAACTATTAATCCCAAACCCTATTAAGGTCAGCAGGGCAGCGAAGAACATGACCCCCCTCAGGCCAAGGAATTCAGATATGATTCCTCCGAATATCGGTCCCAGAATCCCGGAGAAGGCCATTATTGAATTTAGAATTCCAATGGAGGTTGCTCTTTCCATATTCCTCCCGGTCAGAAACAGGAGGGAGCCAACATAGATGCAACTCCATGAAACCCCGATGACAATCTGGATAGGTATAGTCTGGTAATAATTCTGCACCACGCCAAAGGAGAAGAATGCCAGTGCCGACAGCACTATCCCTGCCCTGAACAGGGAGACACCGTCAAACCGGTCAAGCTTCCTCATGATGAAGAACTGCGTCAGGCTGTTTATTGAGTATATTATCCCTATCCAGAATCTATCTGCCCCCAGATTCATAAGGAATAGGGGGAAGATCGCCCAGACGGCAAGGGCCCCGGTATGCCTCAGGAGGAAGGGGAGATAAAGGAGCAGATTCTCCCATATAAGCCTCGTCGGGAAGAGCGGAACATACACCCTCTTTGTTCTCGTGTCCGGCAGCCTGAGCGAAACCAGAAACGCAAGAAAGAGCATCCCCGACCCTGCGATGAATATCTGGTCGTAGAGGGCAATAACCCCCGCAAGAAAACTACCAAGAGCCCATCCCAGCGAACCATAGGCACTGAATTTACCAAGACTCTTCTTCCTCTCATAGACATAGGCGGTCAGCACCGGGGGGTAGATACCAATGCAGAATCCGACAAGTGCCCTCAGCAGCATGAGTGAGAGGATACTATCTGCGAATATCTGAAGGAAGAACGAAAATGCGGAAATCAGCAGGCCCAATCTCAGCAGGAGCCTTCTTCCGTATATGTCCGATGCCCTGCCGAAGGTATAGGATGAAAGGAAGAGGGTGAGATTATATGCCGCTACAATAAGACCCACCTCAAAATAACTGGCCCCGACATCTACCGCCAGCAGAGGGATGAAGACAATCCCCAGCACCACTGCCGCATATGTAAAAAGCTGGATGGTGTTAGCGTCCATTTCTGATAGATAGGGAGTAAGAGAATAAAATCCGGTGGTTTTTTATCTGGAGATTCCATAATATCCTGACACAGGATGACAAGGGTAAACTTCGCAACATCTAACCTGCATAAGGTAAGGGAGGCGAATCTTGTGGGGAGGGAATTTGGGATAGAATTCGTCCGATTGGAGGAGGACTATCCAGAGATCAGGGACGATGATGTCAGAAGGGTTGCCGAGGCAGGGGCAAAGCATGTATTCAACAGAATCAGGGTGCCACTCATCGTTGAGGATACAGGGCTGTTCATAGAGGAGCTTCATGGTTTCCCCGGCCCGTATTCAGCATTCGTCTTCCAGCGGATAGGGAATGAAGGAATTCTCAGGCTGCTAGAGAATTCCGAGAATAGAAGGGCCGAATTCGTTTCTGCCATCGGCTATCACGACATAGACGGGGTGCAGATTTTTGACGGCATAGCCAGGGGGAGAATAGGGACGAGGATAGCAGGAACGGCAGGGTTTGGTTATGATTCAATATTCATTCCGGAGGGACATGAAAAAACATTTGGAGAAGATCCAGAATTAAAGAGGAGATTGTCCCATAGAATGAAGGCATTCAACAAACTGTGCAGATTTATTGTTAAATACCAGAAATAGGCTACTCGGCGTCGTTCATCTAAAGTCATCATAGAGTTATTTTCATGAACTCCTGAGAACCATCCTCGCTGCGAGGTTTTACCTTCCCCCCATTGCCGCCTCTATTCTTCTCTCTGCCACTTTCATCGCATTATGCTCTCTGTTTCGTTCCTGAACTCTGACGCTCCGAACGGGGTTATCCGATCGCCAAGGGATATGGTGTTGAGACTTATGTTTATTCTGTCCCCTATCTCGGTGTCCATGTAAAACAACGCCTCAAAGGCATCATGGTTCTCTATCGGCACCAGTCTGCCATTAATTATGATCTCCTCAGGCATGGAAATCCTGCCTGCCTTCTGGAAGGTTGTATTTACAACTCCGTTCTCGGTCAGCACCTCTTCAATTCTCTGCACACTGGAATTCAGCCCGACCCGGAAGAATACTGCCCCTGGTTTTAGGAAATATGACAGTCCCTCTTCAGCGAGGATATCCTTTATTTTCTCCCCGGAGCCGTTGAATTTTATGATTGTTGTGTTGCCGACCTCCTGTATCCCGGCATGGATAAGCTCAATGTCCTCTTTTGATAGAGAGCCATTAACCCTGAATTCAGGCATCCGTGAATTTAATTCACTCTCGTTCAATCCAAGGGAATTCACTATCTCCTCGCGGTTGAATTCCCCGGGTATTGCACCACTGACGCTGATGCCCGTAATATTGACAACCCTTGCAGAGAAGTGCGGCCCCTTCGGGACGATTCTCTCCTCAATGCCGAGCAGCCCCGTCCCCCCCGCAATCAAGTCTCTGTTGAAGAGTGCCACCCTGACGTAGTCTCCCTCTTTTGTCTCCTCACTACCAATGACATATACCCTCCTCGAGCCGAGGGTGTCCTCCTGCAGCTTTATAGTATAACCTCTCATCCGATTGTATTTGCTCAACACATTACTTAGCCTCCTCCTGACCCGGTCATTTATCCCGGAGTCGTTGAGATCAAACCGCAACCTGAACAGGATGAAGGTTCCGCAGATTATCGAACGTTGGATGTCGATCCGCGGATTCGCGACCTCGCAGCTTATGCTCTCAACCCCATCTATGGAAGAATTCCTCAGCTCGATTATGTTGTCTATGTCCATACACCGAACCCCCGGGATTATCAACAGCTCATCTTTTCCCTCCCCCACCTGAGCGAGAACCGAACCATTCACAGCAGGTTTAAGGTTATACTGCTCTATCATGGCCAGTTTCCCGGCCAGACTATTCTTAACCGGTGCCTGGCCTCTGCCTATGTTGATGTAGTATACCCCGGAAAAAAGCATGCTTGTAGCAGTGATAAGCATCATAAGAAACAGGAATCTATGCTTCCTCTCAGCCTTTTTCTCTTCTCTCGTCTTCTTTACCATTATATCTAATATTTACTAACAGGTAGATAAAAATTATACACCCGGGGGGTGATGAAATCTAAATTCCACCGGGGAATTTTTCTTCCTTGTACCGAACAGACAAGTATAAGAACCAAGTATAAGAACCCGTTCAAACGAATAGATAATGGTAATGATGGACTACAATATCCTCTACGGCTTTTTTTTATCTATGTTGATAGGGGCCCTTGTGGGTATGGAGAGGGAACGAAAAAGGCATAGAGGAGTGGGGGACGCCGGAATAAGAACCTTTATTATCATCTCCCTCTTTGGAACCCTCTCTGCCATGATAAGCTATCTCTATTTTGAATATTTTATCTTCGTTGCATTTCTTGCCATTGTAGTGATACTCAGTATAGAGTATTTCTTTACTGCAAGGGCGAGCAATGATTGGGGCGTCACCACCGAGTTCTCTGCGCTTGTTATGTTCATTCTGGGTTTTATGTGCTACTTTAACGAGATGAGAAACATTGCGGTAATTCTCTCGATACTGCTTACTGTCCTGCTTAAATTCAAAAAGAGAATGCACCGCTTCGTCAGAGGGATAGATGAGAAGGAATTAACAGACACCCTGAAGTTCTGCATAATCGCATTTGTGATTCTTCCACTATTGCCTGATAAGGCCATAGACCCCCTGAGTGTATTCAACCCGCATCAGGCATGGCTCCTTGTTGTGCTTATATCGGCAATAAGCTATCTGGGTTATATCCTGGTGAAGATTCTTGGTCCGAAAAAGGGCATCGGGATTACGGGCCTGCTTGGGGGTATTGTATCCAGCACAGCAGTGATAGCGACAATGGCTTCAGAGGTAAAAGCCAATAGCAGAATTCTCAGACCCTGTGTTTTTGCTACGGTAATTGCCAATTCCGTCATGTTCATCCGCGTCCTCATTGTAGTATTCATCATAAATTATTCTGTTTTTGAATCCCTTCTTGTTCCGATGCTGGCCATGGCAGCAACAGGAATCCTGATCTCTTTAATTCTGTGGCCCAAGAGAGGTATAGAGGGGGGAACGAATCTTGAGGCCCCCCTTACATTGGGCCCTGCCCTGAAGCTTGGTTTTCTCTTCGTATGTGTCCTTTTCCTGTCAAAGATTTCAGATATCTATCTTGGTGAATCAGGGGTTTATATAACGAGTATAATTTCCGGGCTGGTTAATGTTGATGCAATAGTGCTTGCAATGACCACCATAGGGCCCCCCACCAATGTAGCTGCAAAGGCCATAACCATCGCAGCCATTACAAATACCGCCATAAAGGCGCTCTATGGATGGATTCTCGGGAGCAAAAAATTCGGGGTATGGATTGCAGCAATCTTTGGGGTAATCGTCTTCATGGGGTTGGTTTCGATATTTTTTCTTTAGCATCTTCAAATAAGACCCGCATGACACTGGCCTTAAGATCGGGCCCCATCCTTAGAATTACGCTGTTCAGGGTATTATCAACCCTCATCAGGCCATCCTTGCTCTCAACAATTACTCCAAAGTCACCGATGTTTCTGGCCTTTGCATTGATGAGGTTTGAGTATCTCCTGTCAACATAAACCACTGGATCTCTGACATTCTCTTTCGCATCCTCTGCAAGATTCTTCAGAATTCTCCCCTTCTCTTTATCATCCATCTCTAAAATCTTTTTCTTCGCCTCTCTGAATACATTGTGAACTATCTCTGCCTTCTTTGACTCCACCCGAAACTTTTTCTCCATTCTGGCATTTGAGATTATCCTTTTTGGAATTAATTCAAGCTCCTGTCTCCTTTTATCAACAACATCCTTGTAGACTTTTTCCTCATCCGCCTTTATGCTGTTTTCTATGTTATTCTCCTCTTTTCTGGCTTCGGCATCAATCTTTCTTATCTCTTCATCACCCTTCTCCAGAATCCTTTTCTTGATTTCTTCCAATGCCATTTATTCACCGCCCTTTAAGAATTCATCCATAATAAGGTCAACTGCACGATTAAAATTCTTGCCACTTTGTTTCTCGAGCTCTGCTATCTCTTCAGCAGCCCCCGATTTTATCCTCTCAGCCTCATTCCGGGCATTCTCTTCTGCACTCCTTATCTCCTCGTCCATCTTCCGTTCGGCGATTTCTCTAGCATTATCTATCCTCTCGCTCCTGCTTGCTCTTAGCTCCTCAATCCTTTTTTCAGCATCCCTTTTAGCCTTTTCAACGGACTGTTCAACCGTCTTCTCGACCTCTTTTATCTGTTCAAGTTCTTTCATCCTCAAAAGAATTATTAAAGATAGTAATTAAGAATAAAAAAATAGATATTATCCTTTCAGGATTTCCTCTATTATTCTGGCATAGGCCGGCCTGGTTATAGCAATACCGATGAATACACCCACCACAGTTGTAAGAGCAAACCCCTTGAGCGACTGTATCAGGAATACAGGTATCATCACAGCAATAGTCGTAGCAGCCGAAACGAAGATTATGAAAAATGCCCTCTTTATTCTTTCCATAAGACCAATAAGTTTCTTCTTTTGCTCATTGCGCCTCTTGCTCATAGTTTCATCGGTAATAATTATCTGGTCGTCCACCCCTGTTCCTACGGCAGCTATAATCCCAGCAACCGCAGGAAGATCAATCTCCCAGCTTATCAGCGAGGCAAATCCGAGGATTATAATTATCTCCGAAAGAGAGGTTATCACTATGGGGATAACTATCCCTGGCCGTTTATACCTTAAGAATATTACAAGAGCCACTGTAAGAACTGCGATGATTCCTATTATGAAGCTGAATTGGAGGAATTTTTCACCCAGCGAGGGCGATACATCCTTGGGCTTTGATCCAATACTGGCTTTCGCGGGAAGGTTCCCTGAACCGAGGAGAATCTGTGTTTCTCTCATCTTCTCCTCAGCCTCCTCATAGGTTGAGGCCTGCCCGGTTATGATCGCATTGTATTTGCACTGAGAGCAGGGGTCGCATCTCAGGACTGGGGAAGATTGCAGCCCTATAACCTCTTTAATCCATGCCTCATAGCTTTCATTACCCTTGCTCCTCCTTTCGGTCCTTATGCCGCTCTCCTCCAGCTCGTTCCTCAGCCTGTCGGATATCCCCACATCTTCATCCAGAATTATCGCCCTGTCAAAACCCGATTTCTTCAACATAGATATGCGGCTTATGTTCAGGGTGTTGTTTCTTGCAACTACAATGGGGATTCTAGAGCGATTCTCGATAAGCTTTATGTAGGATGTCAGGTCATTTTCCCTGAGGTCATTGAGGATGGAATAGGTTCCATTGTCCATCAGGAAGAAGGTATTTTCGGGCCTGTCAAGGAACATATCTATTGGTTTGTTTCTCTTGTCTTTCCCAACGCGACAGAATCTTTCTCCACCAGCCATGCTGTTTTTAATGGCTACGAACCATTCGAACGGCTCTGTTTTGCTCACTCCCCTCCCATTGGGACTGAGGTCAATATTTATATCAGAGCCGGATATTGCAAGCTTCCCATCTATCATTGCCTCAAATTTCGCCTGTTGCTTCAGAATATCCTTTATCCTCTTTATATCTGTGGGTGAAGCACTGGCAATCTGTATAAGGATGTACTGGTTATCCCACGGCCTCACCGGAATGTCTTTCAAGCCCATTGCATTGAGTCGGTTTTCAAGAATCCCCTTCTCAATTGCCATTGTATTCGGGTCGTTTAGAGGTCTTTCGAGCTTCAACTGTATCTCAGTCCCCCCCACAAAGTCCAGACCATAGTCAAGACCATTCCCGAGACCGATGCCCTTGCCCTTATTCATAGGTATTATATTGAATACCATCAGCAGAGAAATTGTGACTGCTATTACCAGCGTCCACATCCTTAAACTCCTGATTATGCTCATTTTCTCCCCCTCTTGAGGAATCTAAATTTACCTCTTTTTTCCCCCGCGTACCATTTAAGAATTCCAGCGTTCATGAACCATGTCGTTGATAAATCCCCTATGAGACCCATAAGAAGAACCGAGGCGATGCTGCTTAGTGTTGGTATCTGGAATACCTTATCTGACATCACTATTATAACTATCATCACCAGAATGGTCGTCATTGACATTGTAAGGCCGGTTTTCATGGCATTATCTATCCTCTCATTAATGGTGCCGAATTTGCCTCTCAGAACCCTTGTTGTCAGGAGAATGTCTGTATCCACCGAATAGCCGACAAGCATCAGGATTGCTACAAGGGATGCCGGCTCCAATGTGATACCAAAGATAGCCATCCCCCCCGCAGCAATTAATCCATCAAAGGTAGCAGCCAGAATTACCGCAATTGAGGGAACAAAGTCCCTGAAAGCAATGAATACTACAACTATTATAAGGAGGTATGCATAGAGGAGGGCATGTAGTCCCTGATCTCTGAATTTTGAGCCAAGGGTGGGGTCAACCCAGCCGCTATTGTAATTTCTTGGCTGCAGGGTCAGATGTATATCTTCTCCAAGGTAGTATTTAAGGGCGCTCTCCAGTTTCTCTGAATCAATTTCGGTTGCAGAGATTTCCAGTATTGAGGAATTCTTATTGAATTCAACATCAATGTCAGCGATCCTTGATTTCAGTTTATCCGCCATGTCCAGAGGAGGCTCCTTCGAGAGCCTCGCGGTGGCTGTATCTACCTCCTGGAGTTCTCCAAAATAATCCTTGAGGATTGGCTTTATTTGTTCCTCATTAACCTTGCTGGTGGTTTCAATAGAGGTCTTATATATGTTGGTTCCAACCTCGGCACCGGAGTCCACTATGAGATTCTCCAGTCCAGCAGCAATAAGCCGGGACTCCATAGAATGCAAATCCCCTGAGGGAACTTCACCAGGGGTTGTGATCTCCATCCTTGTCCCCCCCCTAAAATCCATCCCCATTGGGATCCCATGAATCCAGATGAAAAGTAGAAGAAGGATAGAAACAATTGGCGGAATAGCCATCAGAACCCTATAGTCTGCCCTTTTCACCATGGAACTGTAAAGCTCGTCAAACATAGAAATATTTTATACTGATAGCTTAAAAGTTATGTATTTATATCATCGTCCTATAGGGGGTGCATGAGCCTCTGGTTGAATTTTATCTGTGCGCGAGTCCAACAATGTCCCTGACTCTTGAATACCCATGTTCGTCCATAAATTCCTCCAGTTCTCTGCAGATTTCTGAGAATACCTCCACCCCCCTGTTCATTATTGCGGTTCCAATCCCGCATGCTGAAGCCCCTGCCATCAGCATCTCGGCCATGTCTTTACCGGTTTGAATTCCCCCGATTCCGATAAGGGGAATTCCCACCTCGTCATAGAGTTCGTAGACGCAGCGAAGTGCGATCGGTTTTATCGCCGGGCCCGATAGCCCACCGAACATGTTGCTCAGAACGGGCCTCCCTGTTTCTGCGTTTATTGCCATACCCGGGCCGTAGGTATTTATTACTGCAATAGCATCAGCTCCGGCGTCCTCAACTGCTCTGGCAATTTCTCTGATATCGGTAACGTTGGGAGTCAGCTTCACTATAAGGGGTATATCTGTCATGCTCTTAATCTCTGCTGTTATTCGTGATGATGCCTCTGCGTCGGTCCCGATGGCCATTCCGAAGTCATTTTCTACATTGGGGCAGGATATGTTAGCCTCCAGAAGATGCGGTTTTACCCCGGAAATTCGTTCGGCAAGATTACCGAATTCTAATTCAGAATGGGCGTAAAAACTTGCAATGACAGGAATATCAAGCTCTTTTATTGTTTTCTTCAGCTCCTCAATGGACTCCTCTGGGGAGGGGCATGAGAGACCAACAGCGTTGAGAAGACCGCAGGGTGTTTCTACGACAACCGGGTTCGGATGTCCTTCCCTCCTTATGGGACCTATGGATTTTGTAGTTACTGCCCCTGCCCCGGAATTCGCCGCTCTCTCAAGAGTGGCAGAGGTAACACCAAGAATTCCAGCTGCGAGAATTGTCGGATTCCTCAGTTTTGTCCCACATATCTCTGTCAAAAGTTCAGCCATTTTTGAATTCTATCCGGATTGAATTCTAATCCCCCGGAGACCTTCAGTAGGATATATGTTTTCTTGCTTAATTAATCCTCCGGACATAGCTCCCCCGGATGCCCTAATCCATTACCCTGATGCCTTAATCAGAACCCGTTACCATAGTGTCTTAATCAGCACAACTAATGCAAGAATCGCAATAAATATCGAGAGTCCGATTTCCAACCAAAGGGATTTTGTTTTTAGGGACATTAGACTACCCGTCTGTGCTCCGATTATTGAGCCTATACCCACCACCAATGCAGGAAGAAGGGGTATATCACCACGAGTCCAGAAGACGACAGCCCCCACACTCGCTGTAAAAATAGTCGCAAACAGGGATGTTGCTATTGCCTTTCGGACATTAACTCCCATCGTCTTTAGAAAGGGTGGAAACAAGGTACCTCCACTACCTCCACGCAGCATTGTTATGAGATTAAGGAAGAATGCCCCGCCAATAATAGTTTTTGCATCTGGATTAATCTTTTGAGCAATTTCCGGAAAGAGCCTGTCAAAATAAATCCCGACTATTGTCAGGATGGAAACAATAACAAAAAGAATGGCTAAAAGAAGGTTGGATAAGACCCCGGTTAAAAATGCACCCGTTACTGTGCCCAGAATACCGCCAAGAATCACCCATTGGGCTATTTTCAGCTCTATGTTCTTTCTGTGAATTACAGCCGCTATCAGTGAGGAGAAGGGTATAACCAACAAATTTATCCCAAAGGTACTCAACAGGGGCAATCCAGCAACATAGAGCAGGGGCGTTCTTACTGAACCCCCACCTATTCCAAACATACCGCTCGTGAATCCGGCAAAGAGACCTATCAAAAGATAGATTATTATCCCTATTATCT
>WALD01000077.1 GCA_015523055.1 Candidatus Altarchaeota archaeon | reverse complement strand
GAATGAAAACCTCCATCCAGTTAAGCGAGGATATAAGGCGAAGGATGAAGATTCTCGCCTCATACCGGGACATGTCCTATGATGGAATTCTTGAGGATCTAATCAGCGTTTTCGAGAACACGATTCCATTCAGGGACAGGGAGGAATTTTCCGAGTGGTTTGAACTCAACAAGGAGAAATTTGGGTTCAGGAGGATTGTTGAGAGGAGGAGGGAATTCCCCAGCTACAGGATTGAGGATGAGCATGGAAAGGAGAAGGAGGTTGAGCTTGAGTTAATTGCAAGGGATTTTGAAAGGAGGGGTTATAACCCCAAGAGAGTAGATCTGATAATAGCAGCATATTCCGACAGTAAGGAGATTGCCGGAGTTCCTGTCATACCTGTCGTTGATGCAACCCAGCATCCCAAGGACATCCTGAAGAGGATAGAAGGGAATTTCAACATGATATCGATTCCTGCCCCATTGTTTGAGAAGGCAAAGGAGAGAATAGAAGGAACCGGCTTTACCTCTGTTTCGGACTATCTGACATTCATGCTACGGGAAGTGATAACCAGCTATGAAAAGGATGAAGAGGCCTTTTCCGAGGAGGACGAGAAAAGGGTAAAGGAAAGGTTAAGGGCATTGGGCTATCTTGATTAAAAGAGGAGATAAAATGCAGAAACCACATGGCGGAAAACTGGTTAACCGGGTGGGTGATGCGAGGAAACTGGAGGAGGCCAGGGAGCTTCCAAGGATTGACGTCAGCAGGGACACTATCATAGATATAGAGAATATTGCTCATGGAGTCTTCAGCCCTCTGGAAGGATTTCTCTATCATAATGACTTCCTCAATGTCCTTAAAGAGGGAAGACTGAGCAACGATATCCCATGGACGATTCCGATAGTTCTTGATTATGATGGGGAGGGAATTCATGCTGGAGATAACATAGCAATTGAAAACAATGGAAGGATTTATGCCCTCATGGAGGTGGAGGAAATCTACGAATTTGATAAAGAAAATTATGCGAAACAGGTATTCAAGACAACCGATAAAGAACATCCTGGGGTCAGGAAGGTATTCTCAATGAAAGACTCCCTTCTTGGCGGGAAGATAGAACTGCTGCAGGAGCTAGACAACCCCTATCTTGACTATACCCTGAAGCCGATGGAAACGAGAATCCTTTTCAGGGAGATGGGCTGGCGAACGATAGTGGGTTTCCAGACAAGGAACATTCCTCACATCGGTCATGAGTACGTGCAGAAGACTGCGTTAACCTTCGTTGACGGCCTCTTTATCAACCCCCTGATAGGAAAGAAGAAGCCCGGCGACTTCAAGGACGAAACGATTCTCAAAACCTACAACGTACTGGTTGAGAACTACTATCTCCGGGAGAGGGCAGTTCTTGCAATCCTCAGAACAGAGATGAGGTATGCAGGTCCAAGGGAAGCAGTATTCCATGCAATCATAAGGAAGAATTTTGGCTGCACCCATTTCATTGTTGGAAGGGACCATGCAGGGGTCAGCAATTACTACGGTCCGTTTGAAGCCCAGGACATATTTGACGAGTTCCCTGACATTGGCATAATCCCTCTCTTCTTTAAATCCTTTTTCTACTGCAAGAGATGCGGCTCAGTAGCAAATGAGAAGACCTGCCCGCACTCGGAGGAGGACAGGATCATCTTCTCAGGCAGCAGGATAAGGGAGTACCTACTCAATGGCGAGGAGCCGCCTAAGGAGGTCATGAGGAAGGAGATAGCCAGGATTGTCCTGAACGGCGAAAATCATTTCGTGGAATAATGAAATAGAGGAGTCGGACAAAGATCCGCGATAATGAGAGGGCCCGCAGGTAAATGCACCCCCCAATATCGGCATAAAATGTTTGAGGATACCATCTACATTGTTTCAGGAATTGAAAGAAGCGGAACAAGTATGTTAATGCAAATCCTGGGCAGGGGAAACATCCCTCTTCTGTTTGATGAAAAAAGAAAGGCCGATGAGCATAACCCCCGGGGTTATTATGAAGTGGAGGGGGGAAAGATAATTAACCTGCTGCAGGAAAATCCCGATTATGTGAATAAATTCAAAGGCAAAGGTTTTGTCAAGATAACTGCATACGGCCTGCTTTTTCTCCCCAAAAGCAAATACAGGATAATTTTCATTGAACGCGATATGGAAGAGGTTTTGAATTCCATGGAAAAAATGAGAAAAGGTGAAACTCTGGAGAGAGGGGAAATAAGGGAATCTCTGACCCACTTACTTAATCATGTTAAGAAACTATTGGCTCAAAGGGCGGATATTGAGGTATTGTATGTAAACTACAACCGCATTTTGCAAAACCCGTCCCAGGAAATTAAGAGAATCGGGGATTTCCTCGGCGAAGAATTTGATACAGAAGGAGCTGTCTCAGGCGTAAATGAGAGGTTATACCGTAATAGAAACATCAAAAAATGATTCCAGAACTGATGATATTCGGAATTCAGATAATTCTGGGCATCAGCATTATAGCATTTATCTCTGAATACATAGACGCCTCCCTTGGAATGGGTTATGGAACAAGTCTTACCCCTCTTCTGCTGATAATGGGCTACAGCCCGCTGGATATAGTCCCCGCGGTCCTTCTCTCTGAGATTATCACAGGAATTCTCGCAGGAATTCTTCACCACAAGGTAGGGAATGTAAATTTCAGAAACCCCATAGAGCAGAAGGTCACATTAGTACTCGTGCTGTGTAGCGTATTCGGAACACTGGCCGCGGTCATGATCGCAATAAATCTTCCAACCCTGTTTCTGAAAACCTATATCGGTATCCTGGTGTTGGTAATGGGCGTCATAATCCTCGCAACCAGAAAGAAGATCCGAAGATTCTCGTGGAGGAAGATAGTTGGAATTGGGGTCCTCGCAGCATTCAACAAGGGGATGAGCGGGGGCGGCTATGGTCCTGTCATTACAGGCGGACAGATGCTGTCCGGTATGGACGGCAGGAAGGCTATCGGAATAACCTCCCTCGCAGAGGGCCTGACATGCGTGGTCGGGGTTCTCCTCTACCTGTTCGCATCCAGGGATGTCAACTGGACGCTTCTGGCTCCCTCCCTGATTCTGGGTGCAGTCCTCTCCGTTCCTCTGTCAGCCCACACGGTCAAGAAAATACCCGAGACCAGCTTCAGAACCCTTGTCGGGTTAATGACGATAATCCTCGGGTTATATACTCTTGCTAACACCTATCTACTATAAAAATGGAAAAAGGATTTACCTTATGGTTTACCGGGCTTTCAGGCTCTGGCAAGAGCACCCTGGCAGATATCCTGGCCGAAAGGCTCAGAGAGAAGGGACTGAAGGTAGAGAGACTTGATGGGGACATTGTAAGGCAACACCTCACAAGAGATCTGGGATTCTCTAAAGAGGATAGGGATAAAAATATAGAGAGGGTTACCTTCGTCGCCAAACTCCTGACAAGGAACGGGGTTGCCGTCATTACATCCTTCATCTCTCCTTACAGGGAGAAGCGTGCTCATGCAAGGAACGAGATAGGCGAATTCATTGAGGTCTTTGTAAAATGCCCGATTGAGGTATGTATAAAGAGGGATACAAAGGGTCTTTATAAGAAGGCGATCGCGGGAGAGATTGAGAATTTTACAGGAATCTCACACCCCTACGAGGAGCCATTGAATCCTGAAATAGTCGTCGAGACGGACAAGGAGAGTGCAGAGGAATGTGTAGATAAGATAATCAGCAGATTGGTGGAGCTGAATTATGTCCAGAAATGATGACCCATGACCTGATCCCTAAAAGGAGAAGCATCAGGTTCTTCAGGGTTGGGGGAATTCCCCTCAGTCCAGATACCCCAGGGCCTTCAGCCTCTCCTTCACCCTCTCTTCATCCTCTTCTGAAAAGACCTCTTCCTCATCCTCTTCAGAGACTACCTCTCTGAGAACATAACCCACATATTCGGAAAGCGAGCCAAATTCACTACCCTTCCTCTTCTCCTCGATCTTGTCAGCAACAGATTTTGGAATATCCACGCTTACAGTTTCTTCTGCCATTCTGAATAATATATTGATTGAGGTATAAAAATCCATCGTCTTGAAGATGGGTGGAAGGCTTTTTTATCTTCAGAATCGGAAACTATTATTGGAATGCTGTCAAATTGAAAATGGCAGCAAGGTCAACGACACCGACATCGGTGTAAAGAGATTCCGTCCCGGTTATATCGCGATGGAGAAGGAAGAGAGGTCAGTTATTGGGTTTCAGAGATATGGTATAGGGCGCTACAGAATATCTACAGGATGAAAAAACTAAATCTTGGCTGCGGCAGAGACATAAGAAAGGGCTATGTGAACCTTGACAGAGTAAGGCTTGAGGGAGTGGATGTGGTTCACGACCTCAACAAGGTCCCGTATCCATTCAAGGAAGATGAATTTGACGAGATTTACTGTAAGCATGTTCTGGAACATACCGATAACCTGCTGACCGTGATGGAGGAGATATCCCGAATATCAAAACCCGGTGCAAGGATAAAGGTTATAGCCCCCTACTTCGCGGGGCAGGGAGCCTACAACGACCCGACCCACAAGGGTTTCTTCACCTACAAGACCTTTGATTATCTCTTACCCGGGGGTTACTATTCAAAAGCGGTTTTCAGAATACTGAGGAAGAGAATATTCTTTTTTTCATCCAGAGAATTCATGAAGGGCAAAATCTTTTCTATGTTCCCTGACTTCCTGATAAATCTCAGCCCAATGCTCTACCAGAGATATCTGTGCTGGATTCTTCCGGCAGCAGAGGTCCACTATCTGTTAGAGGTGGAGAAATAGAGCATTACTTTAATCTTAACCTCCTTACCCTGTCCTTGATTCTTCCCTTCTCGTCTATCTTTTGATAAACTACATCTCTCCTGCCTGCCTCTGAATCCGCTCTGAATATCTCCTTCAAAACCCTCCCGTCCATATCCTCCGGAACCGGAATTCCAAACATATGGAGTATGGTGGGAGTGATATCCATAATACTGAGATTTTCAATCTCCTTCCCCTCTGCAATATCCTGGCCATGGGCGATGAATATTCCATTGAGGGCATGGTGTGCCACAAAAGTTTTGCCTCTCACAGGCTCAGTAAAAAAGGAGGCACTATCCTCAATCTTGTATGAGGACTCGGTTACTATATGTCCGTCATCTATATAAAGAAGAAGGTCCGGGGCATTATCCATGTATGGGCCCGAGTACAGTTCCTCCCTTTTCCAGATATTGGACTTGATGCCAAGCCCCCTGAAATAATCCTTGAGTTTTTCCCTAATCTCATCCCTCAACTCCGAATACTCACTGCCCTCAACTATTCCGTGACTGCTCCTTTCCCTCAGGTTTATCACTACATCCCCATAGGAGCCCATACAGTACGCCCTGGTTGAACTCCAATCAATCCTGTCCGACAGCTGCTCTATGTTGAGCTTATCTGCAGACGGGAGTTTTCTCTTCACACTCTCTATCCCTTTCCTTATTCCGGAAGGTATGAACCTCATCATGCCGTGATTTTGTGCGAAGGAGATTAAGGGATTCAAAACCCTTGTGAAATTCGCAGGTGTTAATCCAATCTTTGCAATTCTGGAGGCTTTTACACCTCCGCCACCCCTGAACCTTAGGTATCCCTCGCTTTGCAACCAATTGTCCATATGAAACGTCTTCTTTAGCCTGGTCATCCCATGGTCCGATATCAGGAAAAGATTTATCTCCCCCAGCCTTTCAAGAACCTCTGACAATCTTGCATCAACCTTCTTAAAAGCCCTCAGCAGCAACTTCATGTCATACCACCTATAGTGTTGCAGGGGGTCAACCGCGAATATGTTCATGGCAAGAAAATCCCATTCCTTGTTTTTGGCTATGTAGTCTATCTGGTCAAACCTCATATCTATCAGTTCAAACATCCTCCTTTCAAATAACGGATTGGACGGATTCAACCCTGCCTTTGTGTCCTCCGGCCATGAGAAATTCATCCAGTCCTTTCTGAGATGATCGCCCTCACCGAAGGTAACCCTGGACCTGAAGGGAGATGACATGGGTATGTTTATTATACCGCACTTAATCCCGTTTTTTTCCAGAATCTCCCACACGAATTCAGCCTTTACATCACCGGCAGCCTTGAAGTGGCCTATCCTGAAATTCTCATAATCCGCATCAAAGAAGTCCATCATGTTATGTTTTCCGGGGTTCTTACCGGTCATTATTGATGTCCAAGCAACCGGTGTTATCGGCTTTATCGTGCTCCTAAGCCTTCCGCTGGAGCCGGATCTAATCAGTTTCTTGATTGTGGGCAGTTTCCCTTCAGAGGCCCACGGTCCTATCAGGTCAAGGGTGCTCCCGTCCAGTCCAAGTAAAAAAATTTTCATCCCATACACCTTATTACAATTGGAATACATTATAT
>WALD01000076.1 GCA_015523055.1 Candidatus Altarchaeota archaeon | reverse complement strand
GGATAGCAAATCCTGAAGACGGATTCGATCCGGATGAAATCAAATATGACCGGGAGGAGGTTGCAAGGATTCTTGATGCAATAACGGAGGAGAAGGAAGAGATTAATTTCCAATATCTCATATACATGCCATATTACAAATGCACATACCTGAGTGATGGCAGATACAGATATCTGAGGCATCCGGAACCACGGCTCAAGGAGGGGAGCAAGCGCGAAACTGTCGCGGTGATGAGCACCTTCCCCATGCTCATGGAGACAATTCCTATGCTCATAGCAACGATTCTTCTTCTTGGCCTGTTATCTACATTCCTGGCCAGAGAATTCATTGCAGGATTATTTACAGGAGATAATATTATGGACTCCTTCATAGGGGCCGCTATTGGTGGCATATTATTTGGAAGCTCCCTCGCTGCTTATGTTTTTGGGGGCGAGTTATTGGGTATGGGGGTCAGTCTTCTGGCGGTTACTGCATTCATGGTTGCATGGGTTACTGTGGGTTTTATATACCTCCCTGCGGAGGCTGAACTCCTTGGCTCCCGGTTCGCTCTCTGGAGGAACATCCTGTCATTTATTCTATCAATAATTGTGGCGATCACTACAATCTTGCTACTACCCGTCTAAAATGAAAAATAGCAATACTCAGTGGTATCTAATCCTCCTGGTTTTTATGATTTACGCTCTGCTCTTTATATTCCGCCCTGAAAAGGGGGATGAGGCATTGAAGAATTCACTGGAGCTTCTGGGGAGAATTCTACCCATACTCCTCCTTGTTATGGCTCTGATGGTGATATTTAATTATTTCTTATCCGATAAGGTCATTGAGGATCATATAAGCAGGAATTCTGGCATCCGGGAATGGATAATAGCAATAATTGGTGGTCTAATCTCCATTGGTCCGATCTATATCTGGTATCCTCTCGTAAGAAGGCTTATGGAGGAGGGTGTAAGTCCCGGCCCTATTGCAGCCTTCCTCTATGCCAGAAGCATAAAAATCCAGTTTCTTCCGTTGATGGTAATCTACTTTGGTATGGAATATGTTGGGGTACTGACGGTAGTGATGATTCTCGCATCAGTCGTGATAGGAATCATCATGGAAATAATCATGGGGCTTTTCTATCAAAGCTACTCGTAATGAATCCTGCAAGGAGTGAATGGTCTGTTAGAACCAGAGAGAGCATCGCCTCGACAACGGGAACAGCCCTCGGGACTATGCAGGGGTCGTGCCTGCCCTCCACCTTTATCGTTGTTTCCTCCATCGTTTTCAGATTCACCGTTCTCTGTTCTCTTCCAATTGAGGAGGTTGGTTTTATTACAATCCTGACAACTATGGGCATCCCGTTGGAGATTCCACCGAGAATTCCTCCGCAGTTATTGGTGCTGGTCCTGACCTTATCCCCGTCAATAATGAATTCATCATTCGCTTCAGAGCCCTTCACCCCGGCCAACTGAAACCCTGCGCCGATTTCAACCCCCTTAACAGCAGGAATTCCCATCATGGCCGCTGCAATATCTGCATCCAGCTTATGGAAGACAGGCTCTCCAAGCCCCGGTGGAACTCCAAGAGCAATTGCCTCCACTATACCTCCAACAGAATCGTTGTCCTCCTTTGCAGAGAGGATGGCATTCTCCATTTCCCTGGCATTATCCAGCGATCTCACGGGATTGGATTCTATTCTATTCCTAATCCTATCAACATTATCCAAATTCACATCGACATTATCAGCCTTAATCCCTCCTATCTCTTTTGAATGAGCAAGAATATTAATTCCTGCAGTCTGCAGTAGCTTCCTGGCCACTGCTCCGGCAGCCACTCTGGCAACAGTTTCTCTTGCGCTGCTTCTGCCGCCACCGCGCCAGTCCACATGGCCGAATTTCTGCCTCCATGTCAGGTCTCCATGGCCCGGCCTTGGGGTATCCTTTATAATCTCATACCGTGAGGAATCAGTGTCACTGTTTCTTATCAACATGGAAATTGGAGTCCCCAGTGTCTTTCCCTCAAAGATTCCGGATAGAATTTCAACCTTATCCT
>WALD01000075.1 GCA_015523055.1 Candidatus Altarchaeota archaeon | reverse complement strand
GTGTAGAACCGATTGCATCTCCTTTGCAGTTTTTCCCTTTGCTCCTTCATAAGTCATTGCTAATGCAGATAGGATACTATACGAAGAAAAAAATATGTTTCCTTCTTTTGGAGTATATTTTTTATAAAGGTCAAAAGCAAACTGATTATTGGCCTCAACCACATTACTTAAACTACCGACAGGTGTTTGTGGTGAAGTTGGTTGTTTCACACATCCAGAGATAAATATGACTAAAACAACAAGGACTAAAGTTATCCTGATTGGTAAATATCTTTCACCCATGTTAATACTTGCCGTTCTTTTATTATATATGGTTCTGGATAATTGCCCGGCAGAGCCATCTACCCGGGAGCCAGTATGTCTGCAGGGAGTATTGTGAGGAATACCACTTAATAGAATAGAATAGATATAAATCCTGGATTCCCTATCATTACCGACAATGAAATCGACACTATCTGCTCTTTTGATAATATCTCTGCTTTTTTTATCCGTAGTCCAATCAGTCTCAGCAGAAGACAAACTGAAACCTGTTCTGGAGCGCCTCTATAATGCAACGCAGCAGATTGTGGACAGGGTAGAGAAGATAGCCTATGGCTTCTTCCCCGGTCTTGAGGATTCTATTGAAAACCTGACATCTATCTTTCTCTCATCGCCGGTATTTGAATGGTTTCCTAACCTCAGGAATTTCTTCTGGCTGTTCTATGTAGCTGCATTCTTTGCAATTCTGGGAATTCTTGCGAAGGTGTGGAGCATGTCAAAACACCTCATTCTGAATTCAGTGATAGGTATAATAATCCTGCTTATACTTATCCACTATCTTGATGTTGAGATTAAGGTCACCCTTCTAAAGCTTGCCCTCATAGCAATCTTTGGGATTCCAGGGGTTCTATTCGTGCTTATCGCACACTATCTGGGAATTCCACTATGAATTCTTTATCACCTTCAGGAATACGAGGATAGTTGCAATAATAAAGACTGCCGCTATGATATAATTCCGATAACCTATGTACCATTCCTTTTTCCTGTCCATATCCAGAAAAAGATTGTCGCATTTCTCAATACCCTTTTTATCGTCCAGCCGAACATATAGCTCCCTGGCCTTTCTTGCATACAACCTCGCTTTGTCAGAGTCTCCCTTCCTGTTAAACTCCATTGCCCTCTGGTAGGACTCATCCGCAGCTATGTGCTTATCCGAGGAATCAATCAGTATCTTGCATGCCCTGGCCATTTCCCCGTCTCCAATGTCCAGATAAAGCTCTCTTGCATTCTTCGCATACCGGCTGGAGTTCCGGTAATCCCCCGCCTCAAATTGTCTCTTTGCCTCATCATAAACAGAACCTGCATTTATCCGATTTTCACCCCCCTGGATAATGGAGTTGCACTCATCTATCTTGTCCCGGTCATCAAGCTTCAGATAAACCTCCTTTGCCTTTCCGGCATAGGATACTGCATCCCTGTAATCCCCCCTGTCGTAGCTAACCTTTGCCTCTATCAACTGCTGCTCAGCGGCTTTAATCTCATCATGCATCAGCTCATTCCTTCTCTTCTTAATGTTCGCAAGCAGGAGATCGCAGTCCATAATATCTGTGAGAAGGTTCAATTCCATATATATCTCCCTTGCACTCTCAGCATAAGATGTTGCATTGCCGAGCACATCTCTCTTGTATAACTTCCTGGCTTTATCAAGGTATTCATCCGCCAGAGCCTTCCTGTCGCTGACGGTTACATTCTCTCCCCAGAGGAGGAGCTTGTCGCACATCATAAATCCCTCCCTGTTTTTAAGCCTGACAAATATCTCCCGGGCAAGGTTTGCATATTTTATTGATTCATCAAGATTCCTGTTTGTGTAATATTCAAAAGCCATATTACAGTAATCTTCCGCTTTTTTGTTATCCACATAATCCTGGTTTATTCTGAATGAATAGAGGGCCTTGCTGGTTCCCACAAGAAGGGTTTTCTCGCCCGGATCGCCTGATGATGCCCCATCAGAGAATGTCGTGAGGTAGATGAATTGGATTACCTCATTTGGACTATAATTCCATTCCTTCACAAGGTTATCCATACTATAATTCCATGCCTGCCTCTGGTCGTTGTTAAAGGCGTAGATGTTTCCGTCCTTGGATGCGGTAATTATCTCTGCTTTGCCGTTTTTGTCAAAATCCGCTATAATTACGCCTGCGGTCACTCCTGCAAGGCTGAACCTGCTCTCCAGTTTTCCTTTCGAGTCCAGAATATATATCTCATCACCCTCAGAAACCCCAACTACCTCATTGCCAGTATTCCCATCGAGGTCCGCCGCATATACGCTCCAGATTCTCTCGTCTGTTGGATAGCTCCACATTAACCTACCAGAGGAATCTATCACAGATATGGAGCGGAAGGTTCCTGCCAGGACATCAGTCAGACCGTCACTGTTTACATCCACCGGCATTATGTCCCATACAGCCCCATTTAAATCACTCTTCCACTCAACCGAGCCATTGGGGGTGAATTTATAGACGGCAGCATCCTCCAGACAGGCAGCGATGATCCCTCCATTGAGATACTCCACATCGTTCATCCTGCCTGCCCCTTCATATGTCCACTGCAGTTTTAACGGATGAATTACCTCCCCCCCTATCTCCTTTGTTACTCGTTCAAGCCTATAGAATTTATGCACATTCAACGATCCCCATGTAATCCAGCTCCCCACGAAGAAGTCCATATCCCCATTACCATCTATATCATCAGCATAGACGCCATACAGTCTTTCATCAGCAGCCGTATAAGTTGTAGCAGAATAGGTGCCCCAACCCTTAATTTCAGTATTGAATTCCAGGCTCCCATCAGGCTTAAGGACATTGAGATAAAGATAACTTTTTTTGGAACCACGCGATATAGGAGCAAAAGCGAATATCTCCTCAATACCATCGCCATCCCAATCCAGGGAGTATATCCTGCTGGTCCTGGCAGGATACCTCCAGTTCACCACAAGCGGGGGGTATTCCTTTGCAACGGAAATTCCTGCAACCAGGAGTATGGCAAATATGGCCAGTAGTTTTTGATTCATCCCCGATATGTTTTCAGTTATGATTTTCCAGATATTCTCCAGATCAATGCCAAAGTATTTGTGAATAACTATTTTTCAACTCTTCCTGACCTTACATCATCCCCAGAATCTTCCTTCTACCGAGGACATCCATGTATTGTAATTCCCTGCCCTGCTCCAGTTTATCCCTGAATTCATCCGGCACATCAAGCTCAAATGTCTCATAGCTTTCCATATCCATCAGCTGGACTGAACTCCCTATTACATTTAATATCTGGGCGACCTTCTTTTCAACAATCGGAATCTCAACCTTCTGGCTGACCGGGCCCATAAGGCTCCTCTTCTGTCCGTCAAAAATCCCAATAGCGTCAACCCTTGCCTTTGCCCCCCCATGCTTGCCTGGTTTTGATTTTGTAATCTTCGTAACCCTGCAGGGATCATCACCTATCATAACGTATTTCCCTTCCTTCAGTTCCTTCATGTCTCCCATCTTCTTGCCCATCCTATCACCCTTGGTCTTATGTTTAATCATTTGATTTGACGATAAAAAACCCGATGGTTGGATTTTTAGGTTTAATCTAAATAATTAGGGATTGAAATGGGCAGACCATCATGGGACAGATACTTTGCAAAGATTACAGAGGACGTCGCAGCCAGGTCAACCTGCATCAGGCACAAATTCGGTGCTGTTATAACCAATGATAAGCATGAGATTGTAGCTACCGGCTACAACGGAGTGGTCCGGGGGGCGCCACACTGTGAGGACATTGGTTGTATCAAGGACAAACAGAATATTGAGTCGGGGATGGGCCATGGGATATGCCCCGCAGTGCATGCAGAGCAGAATGCATTAATCCAGGCCGGGCGGAATTCGTTTGGTTGCACGCTCTATGTCAATGCCTATCCCTGCAAAATCTGTGCCCGCCTGATGGTAAACGCCGGAATCAAGAGGGTCGTTATCTCGGGGGAGTATGCAGACAGAGACGGACTGAAGATTCTGGAAGATGCAGGAATTGAGATCACATACCTTGATCTGGAGGATGAAGATGAAGATTGATATGCAACTGGTACTGGAGGACGTTCCCGGGAGCCTGCTGAGGGCGTTAGGACCAATCTCCTCTCACGGAGGGAATATACTCAGTGTCCTTCACTCAAGGAGCGGAGGGGGGCGCGTGTGGGTAATGGTAACCTTTCAGATAGCTGATCAGGAGTCCCTGAATCTCATCAAAAATGAGATGGGGAAGACAAGAGTTCAGGTATCCGAGATGAGTGTGGAGGGAAAGCAATATTACTCAAAGAAAACTCTGTCCTTTATCCTGGTTGGTCATGTAATAGACAGCGATGTCAGAGATACCATAAACCGTATCAATGAGGTTGGTCTGGTTTCTGATATAGAGGTTGTCATGCCCTCTCCAGAGGAGAAATCCTCGGTGATGATGAACGTTGAGGTGGATAATGGAAGGCTGGAGGGTCTTATCTCCTTGGTCAAGAGGGTATGCAAAGAGAAGGATTTACTCTTGATCTCATCAATAGAATGAAAACCACAAGAATTGCAATCATCGGGTTCGGGGTGATTGGAAGAGGATTCGCAGAGGTACTGCTGCGGAAGAAAAAATACCTCAGAGAGCTTGGCGTTGACCTGAGAGTTGTTGCAATCTGCGAGGTTGATGGGTCCCTTGTTAATGAGGGCGGCATCAATCTTGAAGAGGCTCTGAAAGGAGGGTCAGGTAAAAAGAGAGACTGGACCCCTCTAAAAGCAGTTGATGTAATCAAAAAACATAAGCCAGACATAGTCCTTGAACTCACACCAGGGAATATAAAGAACGGCGAACCGGGTCTTGGGCATATCATAACTGCTCTCAGTAACGGCATAAATGTTGTGACATCGAACAAAGCACCACTGGCTCTGCAATTCTATGAACTGATGAATCTCGCCAGGAAGAATAATGTCGTTCTGGGGTTTGAGGCAACAGTGGGGGGTGCAATGCCGGTAATCAATCTATATCAAAGCACCCTCAGGATTAACAGGATCAGGTCAATCTACGGGATCCTCAATGGAACGAGTAATTTCGTGCTGAGTAAGATGGAGGAGGAGGCCATAAGCCTTGATGATGCTGTAAAAGAGGCACAGGAACTGGGAATTGCGGAGTCCAACCCCGGTTATGATATTGACGGAATTGACACAGCTGCAAAGGTTACAATCCTCGCTAACTCCCTGATGAACAAGAGGGTTTCATTCAAGGATATAAAGATCAAGGGCATACGAGAGATAACCCCCAAGGCCATAGAACTGGCAAGAAAGCACGGCTATTCAATAAAATTGATAGGAGATATCAAAAATCTTGAGGTCTCACCAAGACTTGTAGTCAAGGGTGACCCACTTGATGTTTCAGGCAGTCTGAACGCTATCATGCTCGACACTGACATTGCAGGGGAGATAACAATAGTTGGTAGAGGTGCGGGGGCAATAGAAACAGCGAGTTCTCTCCTTTCGGACGTTCTGGAGATTGCAAGGTAGAAATTTGAATTTTGGGTTTAGGTTTTTGACTATTGGACTTAATAGGGGTCTATCTGAAGGGATAGGACATAAGAAATCAAGGACTACGAAAGAAGAGGGGTAATGGATATCACTTCTCAACCACGAATTTCCCCCTCAACATCACCTTTCTCACATTCTCAGACTCTGTCCTGTGGACTATCGCCGCAAGAAGATTCCTGTTGTTCCTGAGATTCGGGGCATTCCTGTCCAGGAAGATTAGATTGGCCTCCTTGCCCCTGCTTATCACTCCTGAATTCAGACCGAGGGCCCTTGCGGCATTTACGGTAGCCATTCTCAGGATGTCTCCGGGGGGAATCCCCTTCTCCAGATAGGACAGTTTTGATATGAATTCAAACTCTCTCCATAGGGACGGGGAATTCAGCATGACGTTGTCCGTGCCCAGAGCGACATTGATCCCGTGGTCAATGAGTTCCCTGACCGGGGGAATTCCCACGCCCAGAAGTGCATTTGCCCTCGGGCATACAACGACGGAGATTTTCTTCCTCGCCACCGCAGCTATCTCCTCCTTCGTTGGGAGGGTGAAGTGGACGATGATGTCCGGGTTCACAGAAAGGGCATCGGCTATCTCCCCTGCGGATTCTCCAGCGTGGACTGCTATCAGTTTCGTTCTCTCTGCCGGAATCTGGTCCAGTTGCCACGGATTAAGGCCGAGGCCGTCAAAGTTCTCTATGCTGTCGTCCCTTCCTAGGATTATTGCCCTGATTGGAATTGGAGGTTCACTTTGCGAATTTACAGCCGAATTCCTTCCGGATGAATTTTCTATCCCCCCAATCGCTTTCCTGAGCAGGTTCGCTCCATTAATCCCTCCCTCTCTAAAATCCGCAAATGCTGCAATGCCAGAATTTAACATATACATAGCAGAGTTCCTCATGGCCCGGAGAACCTCGGACCTTTTCGCTTTTTGATAGAGCTCCCACTTGATGCCCCGGGACCCCATTGCCTCTCCTGCCGAGAGACCGAGGACGGCCTCCTTGGCGAACGAGTCGCCGAGATGGGTGTGTGAATTGATTAAAGCGGGGATGCATAGGAGGCCCTTTGCATCAATTCCTCCCGTTACGAAACCGTCGTTTATCTCTTTTATCCTGCCCCTTTCTACTACCAGATGCCCCTCCTCAAGCAACTCAAAATTCTTTCCAAACAGAAAGGAGGAATTTACCACTAACATATTAATCTATCCTGATTCCAATACAATAAATTAAGAGGCAATAGAAATGGTTGACAGCAAGATAAAGGTCCAGCGGGTTCTCAAGGAGTACGGTAACGTGAAGATTTTTAAGGTCAGGGACATGGAGGTTCCCCTGTACTACCTGCATACTACCCAGCTTTCGACAGCGGAGAGGATAGTAAAGGAAAAAATACGGGGAGAGCTTGTGAAGGGAGTCCTGTCGGAGATGGGATATTCCGTGGAATCCCCTGAGAACAGAATACGGTTTATGGATGGGGTTCAATCCCTTCTGGAGGAATTTGATGATATTCCGGAGGCCCGAAGAGAGCTGATAAAGAGGGAGTTTATAAAGGAAACAATCGGCTATGGCAGGATAGATCCACTCATCATGGACAAAAATCTTGAGGAGATAATGGTTTCCGGAGCGAGGCTGCCTGTCTTTGTGGTGCACAGGGAATTCGGGACGTGCAATACAAATATAAAATTCGAATCAGAGGATGAAATTCTGTCACTGATACACAATATATGCATCCGGATAGGAAAGGAGGTTAATTTCAGGAATCCGCTGCTGGATGCTAAATTGACTGATAACATCAGAATAAATGTGGGACTGCCGCCAATTGCCCTGGACGGGCCGTCATTAACTATCAGAAAATTTCTTCCGGGCAGTATGAACCTGATTGATATGATAAGGAGTAAGATGCTTTCTGTGGACATTGCTGCATTCCTGTGGCTCTGTGTCGATGGCCTCTACATAAAACCGTCCAACATTCTGATAGGCGGGGGTACTGCTTCGGGTAAGACAACCCTGTTGAACTCACTGCTTGATTTCGTGCCGGAAAGCGAGAGGCTCGTTACTATTGAGGATTCCGAGGAGTTACATACGAGCCACATGAACAGGGTGAGGTTTGAAACCCGTTACTTCGGATCCATGGAAAGCGAATCCCCGGAAAAGGGATCCCTGAACAGGGTTATTGATATGGATGTTCTGGTAAGGAACGCCCTGAGAGCCAGGCCTGATAGGATAATAATCGGCGAGATGAGGGGTCCTGAAGCCAGGAGCCTGTTTATTGCCATGAATTCGGGCCATGATGGGTGTATGGGCACCCTGCATGCAAATACGATTGATGATCTGATTATAAGGCTCACACACACGCCATTGGATGTGCCCAAACCCCTCCTGTCCGGGCTTGACCTCATTATAATGGTGCAGCGAGTTTTCAGCAAGATGGCCGGAATCCAGAGGAGAGTTACAGAGATTGCAGAAACGCACTATAGGGAGGATGAAATGATTATGACCGGTCTGAGCAGGTGGGACCAGAAAACCGACTCAATGAATCTCCGTCTTCATGAGAGCACGATATACAATAACCTTATCAGCCTGCTGGAGCCGATGGGCTTTGATGTAGAGGGGATAATGGATGAGAGAAAAAGAGTCCTGCAGAGGCTATCGGAAACGGGAGTTGAGTCAGAAAAACTGCGGAGCATAATCAGGCGGCACCGGCTAAAAACTATGCCGCTCAGATCCGAGGAACTCTCACATTGAGTGTTGATTTTTTGAAATTTTGGTATCTCAGATATATCTATTTTAGTATAT